>JASFHJ010000103.1:0-5716 GCA_050123255.1 Dehalococcoidia bacterium | reverse complement strand
CCTACGGCGTTACCTTGTTGCGCCGATGATGCCGACGGAGAAAGATATATCGCTTATGAGGTAGCCCGGGCCAAAGGGGGCTGTGCCTTGAATATCATCGGGCCACTGGGCTGTTATGAGCCCCCGGGAAGAGAACTCTCGCTGTTTTCCCCTCCCACACCCGAAATCCTCATCCCGAAGCTACGCCGGATGGCCGAGGCGCTTCACGAGCATAACACTCTGGCTGTAATGCAGCTTTTCACTTATGGTAAATCTTTCGCCATACCCGCTACCTCTACCTGGGGATATGCTACCCCAACGGGACAACAAGAGGCCGTTGCCGAATGGTTGGATATCGATGAGGATGAATTGAACGACCGGATTGACTCTTTCGTAAAATATGCAGCCGTATCCCGGGAAGGCGGACTTGACGGGGTAGAGATACATGCCTGTCACGGCGATTTTGTTCAACAATCCTGGAGCAAATGGGCCAACCAGCGTACCGACAAGTGGGGCGAGCCGATGTATTTTGCCACCCGGCTTATTGAACGCATAAGAAAAGCGGTAGGCAAAGATTTTATCCTGAGTTTTAAAATGACCGGGGACGATTTATCCTTTGACGGCATGGACATACATGCCAATCAGGAAGTAGCTCGAGCGTTGGAAGCCACCGGTGGAGTCGATTTACTTAATGTCAGCTTTACTTGCGGGGGAGCCTCGTACGCATATCTGGTGGGGAGTACATATATACCACCCGCTTCGATAAGCGTGCCTCTGGCTTCGGGCATCAAACAGGTCGTGAAATCCGTTCCGGTGGTGGCTATGGGACGTATTAACGACCCGATGCTGGCTGAGAAAGCAATTGCTGAAGGCCACTGCGATATGGTAGGTCTGGTGCGCGGACAGATTGCCGACCCTGAGTTCGGCAACAAGGCCCGCGAAGACAGGCTAGAAGATATCCGGCTGTGCATCGCCTGCAACCAGGGATGCTGGGACAGCGGCATCGAAGTATTGCGCTGCACCCAGAACGCGGTGGTCAGCCAGGAATCCAGCCGCTTCGGGACCATCAACCAGGCCCCTGTAAAGAAAAAAGTCGTTATCGTTGGCGGTGGTCCGGCCGGTATGGAAGCGGCACGGGTAGCCGCCCGGCGCGGTCATGAAGTTACATTATATGAAAAAGAGGACCAGCTCGGCGGACAGATAAACATCCTCAGTAAAGCCCCCTGCCGGGAAGAATTCAACCAGGTAACCCGCTTTTTAACTGCCCAGATTAATAAACTCGGCGTGAAAGTAAAGATGCCTGTTGAAGCTACTGCCAATATAGTGAATCAGGAGCAGCCGGACGCCGTGGTTATTGCCACCGGGGCCCGTCCTTATATCCTGTCTATGCCCGGTTCCGACCAGCCCAATGTGACCTCACCGGCGCAAATTTTAAGTGGGGAAGCAGTGGCCGGTGACAAAGTTATCGTTTTCGATACTACCGGACTTCAGGAAGCCCCGACAGTGGCTGACTTCCTGGCGGAAAAGGGCAAGAAGGTAGAATGCCTCACCCACTTTCCGTCGATCAACGCTTACTGGGGCCTGCAGACAAAGATGATCGGCACCCATATTCCCGTAATCTGGCCGCGATTGAAAAATAATGGGGTGGTCATAACACCTCTGGCTGCAATCAGCGAGATATCCGGGCGAAGGGTGACGGTGTCCGACGTTTATTCCGGTGAGGAAAGGATTATTCAAGATGTGGACACCATCGTAATGGCGACCGGTTACCGTTCCAATAATCGTCTTTACTTCAATTTGAAAGGCAAGGTCAAAGAACTATACGCTATCGGCGATTGTGTTCTTCCACGGCGAGTCCTGGATGCTATCAGCGAAGGTTACATGAAGGCTTTCGATATTTAAACCTCTGGCACAGTAGTTATGATGAAGGAATTACTTGATGTCACCCGTTAATGCTACATACCTCGGTGTATCCGGATATCTCATATTCTGGATATTGTTCGCAATTGCCTTCGGGTTCTTCCTTTACCGGTTGATTTTTCTGGTACGATTAGTCTACACGGGCCGGGAAGTAAAGCGGTTTAACAAACCGTGGTACCGGATTATCCGCGCACTGAGCGATGTAGTCCTCCAGCGCTGTAACCTGAGGAGTATTTCCCGTGGAGACCTGGCCGGAATCGGGCACGCGTTCATGTTCTGGGGCTTTGGATTGTTTTTCCTCAGCTACCTTATTTTCATCGGGCTTTCCGGCGGGTTTGGTCTTTATTCTCGTATCGGTGGAAGCAGCTTTGAAACGGCATGTTTTTCCATCCTGGACATCGCCGGTATATGTGTCATTATGGCCTTGATATGGGCGGCCGCCAGACGCTACCTGTTACGGCCGGAGCGTCTCAAAATTAGCCTGGAAGCAGGTTTTATTTTAAGCCTAGTTTTTATCCTTATGATACTCCATTTCCTCACCGAAGGATTCGGTTATGCCGCCAGTGAAATCCCGTCGTTGTGGCCGCCGGTAGGCACCGCGCTGGCCAATCTCTTCGAGTCTTCGGGCATGTCTCAGGAATCGGCGGAAACCGCCTATCGCATAACGTGGTGGCTGCACTATATCGTGATTCTGGGTTTCATGGTCTACATTCCGCGTTCCAAACACCTGCATATCCTGGCCTCTCCTATTAACATGTTATTCAAATCTGACACTCCCAAAGGGTCGCTGGATACGCCGGATATCGATACAGCAGATGTCGTCGGGGCGTCGCGTATCTCCGGATTTAATCGTAAACAGTTGCTTGACCTTTACAGCTGCACCGAGTGCGGAAGGTGTCATGAAGTCTGCCCGGCCCGGCAGAGCGGGAAGTATCTTTCACCGCGGGAACAGGTGCTCAACCTCAGGCACCACCTGTTAGAAAAAGGAGCCGAGCTGTTAAAGAATCCGGCTTCGGGCCCGTCTTTCATCGGTGAGACGGTCTCGGAAGACGAGATATGGGAATGCGTTACCTGCCGTGCCTGCCAGGAGGTCTGCCCCTCCGATGTCGAGCACACCGACCGGATTATCGATATCCGCCGCAACCTGGTCCTGATGGAGGCGAGATTCCCATCCAAGATTAAGGAGTTTTATAAAAACATCGAGGAGAATAGTAATCCCTGGGGTAAGGCCTGGGTCTATCGTGCCAACTGGTCGGGAGGACTGAATATACCCGCCCCGTCCGCAGAGACGGACGTCGATACGATATACTGGGCAGGATGTCTCGGTGCTTACTACGAGCGTGTCCAGAGAGTCTCTATCTCCCTCAGCCGTCTTCTGAAGATTGCCGGTATCCGCTTCATGGTACTGGGCCAGGAGGAAAAGTGCTGCGGCGATGCGGTGCGCCGCACCGGCAACGAGTATTTGTTCCGGCAGCTGGCCCGGCAGAACATCGAGACTTTTGAAAAATACCATGTTAAAAGGATTATCACGCAATGCCCTCACTGCTATAACGTTTTCAAAAACGAGTATCCGCATTACGGGGGTTATTACGAAGTAGTCCATCACACCCAGTTGATCGCCGACCTGATGCGCCGTGGGGTTATTCCCGCTCCTGACAAACAGATAGACAAGTCATTGGTCTATCACGACCCTTGTTACCTGGGGCGGTATAATGATATTTACGCTGATCCCAGACAAATTCTGCAGAGCATTCCGGGACTCGACCTCGTAGAGAAAAATCCCTGCACTGAAAACTCTCTTTGTTGCGGGGCCGGCGGCGGGGGGATGTGGATGACCGAGGCCGGAGAGCGGAGGATCAGTCAGATACTTCTCGACCAGGTGATGGAAAAGAAACCGGAAATACTGGCTACCGCCTGTCCTTATTGTTTGACGATGCTGGAAGACGAGTCCCGGGAAAAAGCCCCGCAAAATTCCCTGGCTGTAATGGATATCGTGGAAATATTACAGAGCGCTTTGCCCGATAAGAACCCGGTAGGGTGATTAAAAGGTTATGTCTAACGAGATATGGGTTTTCATCGAAACAGAGAGGGATGAAATAAAAAAGATTTCGCTGGAGATGGTGTCTCAGGCGAGGGAACTGGCGGATAGTGCCGGACTTTCCGTGTCTGCTTTCATGGTCGATCAGGGACTTGAAAAGCTGTCGTCGGGTTCTCTTTTTAATTACGGTGCTGATAGGGTTTACCTGGTCGGTGGAGAGACGATTTCTCCGCATGATACCGATGCTCACGTGGACTTGATGTATACCATGATAAAGGAATCCGGGCCGGCGATGCTTTTACTCGGGGCGACATCACTGGGAAGAGAAATGGCTCCCAGACTGGCGGCCAGATTGAATGCCGGTATTATTTCTGATTGTGTCGACATCAAGCTGGAAAAGGGGCAATTGGTCGGGCGCCGCCCCGTTCTTAATGGCAAAGCCAATACCACCGTAGTCTGTCAGGCATATCCGTTTTGCATAGCTACCGCCAGTGCCGGGGCTTTTGATATTCATGAATTAGAACAGAACAGACAGGGTGAAACTATCTCTTTAACATATCTGGCTTCTGAAAAACCGAAAGTGGAATTCCTGGAATATGTCAAAGGAGATCCAGCGAAAATCAACCTGAAAGAGGCGGAGGTTATCATCGCTCTCGGCAGGGGGGTGGAAAAAGCTGAAAACATGCGCTTTTTCGAAGAACTGGCCGGTCTCCTGGATGCCTCTATTGCCGGAACCCGCGTGGCGGTGGACATGAAATGGATGCCTCTGGAACGCCAGATTGGTATTACCGGATTAACCGTTACGCCGCGGTTGTTTTTTTCCTGCGGGATATCCGGGCAGTATCCGCATACGGTCGGGATGGATGCTTCCGACATGATAATCGTTATCAATAACGACCGCGAAGCGCCGATGTTCAAACTGGCCACTCTGGGGGTTGTCGGCTCGCTGGAAGAAATCATCCCGGCCCTGTCCAGAAACATTAAAAGTGCCAGAACAAACAAGGAGCAATCTTAAACGTGCATATCATCGTCTGTATCAAGGAAGTCCCTAATCCGGCTTTACCGGTTGAATTCGATTTTGAGAATAACACGGTTAAAAGCGATGAATGGAATTATATCCTTAATCGATATGATGAAGCTGCCCTTGAACAGGCCCTGGCTATCAAAGAAAAATGTGGCGGTACGGTTACGGTTATCACCTTCGGGCCGGCGCGAAGCGAGGAAGCCCTGAGAAAGTGCCTGGCGCTGGGAGCTGATGAAGCTGCTCGGGTGGATATAAACGGGTTCTCTCAGCCCGACTCATTGACCACGGCTAAGGTATTATCCAGGGTAATCAGCCGGATGGTCGGGGATATTATCCTCTGCGGCGACCAATCTACTGACAGGAACTGCGGTGAAACGGGTTCCATGCTAGCGGAGCTGTTAGGCCTTCCGGTAATCACTTCCGTGGTAGAAATGGATATAAATATTAAAGAAAATACGGTTACCGTTTCCAGGAGATTGGAAAGAGGCGCCCGTGCGATTAAACGGTGCCACTTACCAGCCTTGTTTACTACGAATCTCATGCTCAATGAACCCAGATATCCAACCCTTCCGGGAAGGAAAAGGGCCGCCGGACAGGAAATCATGGAAATCATTCTCGATGACCTCTTTAAAGACGAAGGATTGCCGGACATCGATAAACAGTTCATCCGCGTAGTCTCAACGACCCCTCCACCTCCCAAGAAGATATTTATCCCAACCGGTGACCTGTCTCCTGCCGAAAGGATAAGGATGCTG
>JASFHJ010000102.1:0-5730 GCA_050123255.1 Dehalococcoidia bacterium | reverse complement strand
ACTGTCGCCAACGCCGTAGCGATTAAGGTAACCGGAGGCGGGCATAACTTCAGGTTCCTGTTCTTTCTCAGCATTACACTGACGCTATCCGGTGCCTGCTTTGTCTTCATCCCGGGTGTTGTCGCTATGATATTCGGGAGCCTGCCGCCGATGGGCTAGAAAGGAGGAAATTATGGGTACTTTGGGTTACGTAATTGTCGTGGTGGTATGCGTTGTAATCGTGGCTGCCATAATTGCGCTGATGATGCGAAGAATGCCGGGGGGAGGAAGAATAAAAGACCTGGAAGCACCGGAACACGAACGGGAAACCAAACCTCGCACACCTTTCCTTCAGCGTATAAAATCAAAATTCATGCAGGAGCCGGATGAAGAATCCGTAATACCGGCACCCCCGTTAGAGCCGGAGGTTGAAGAAATTCCGGACTTAGCCGCTGGACCGGTGGTAAATCCCATCGCGAAAGCAGCCCCGGTAAACGATAACGAGTTTTCTCTACAAACGGATATTCCCGTTCCACCCGCTGAAGAAGAGGAAGAAACGGAGGCTCTCGATGTCGGCACGCTCCAGCCTGACGATGAACTGAATACCTTCAGGATTGAGATTGCCGAGGATGACGGGCTTTCCCGGATTGCCGAAAGCCTCGAAGAGATTGACCTTGACAAGCTCTCGGAGATAGCCCGGGACATCTCGAGCAAAGGAAGAGAGAAATCCGGCCGATGATGTTTAGAGCCGCAACGGTGTTTTCCTGTATCCTGGCGACGCTGCTGGTAAGTACTCTGGCGCCGTCCGCCCCGGTCTCCGCCGATGACGTGTCGGTGGTGATTGAGCCAGCCCGCGGGCCGGTGGGTACGACGGTCTACATCAGGGTAACGGGGTTGGTTGGCGACGAGGAAGTAACGGTAGCGTTTAACGACGAGGATAATATCGTGGCTGTGGCAAGACCCGACGACTACGGCGACTGTACCACCAGTTTCACGGCAGGCAACTATCCTGCCGGCGATTACCGGGTGTGGGTCGACTACGAAACAAACGAAGACCATGTTTACTTCACCGTCGAGCCGTCCGTGAATCTCAACAAGTCGAGTGTTAACGTTGGCGACAACGCTCTCGTTAGCGGCAGGGGCTTTGCCGCCGGCGAACCGGTAACGGTATATTTTGACGACACCATAGTTCTCTCGGAAGTTATTGAAACCAATGAGAACGGCGCGTTCCCGAAAGTCGCCTTAACGATACCGGAGGCCGGTAAGGGAAGCCACGTCGTTAGTGTGAAGGACGGCCAGGGAAATTCGGCCTGTGATTCTATCATAGTCAAGCAAGCGGTGACCATGCTGCCTGCGTCGGGCACACCCGGCTCCGAAGTCAGCATCAGCGGTAACGGCTTCCTGGCCGACAGCAGTATCGTCGTCTATTTCGACGGTGAAGATGTCGGCGGTACTATTGCCAGCGACAACGGCAGCTTTAATACGTCTTTCCTTGTGCCGTTATGCAGCACCGGAACCTATAAGGTAAAGGTGAGTGACGGAAGTAACCTGTCTTATCAGGACTTCACCGTCACGGCCGGACTCTTCATTAAACCGGCGGTTGGGGGTATCGGTGTCCATCTAACCGTTGAAGGCACCGGCTTCAGGAGCGGTCTGCCGGTTGTCCTGAGGTATGACGGCGATATCGTGAAGACCGTTAATGCCGATGTACAGGGAGACTTTTCAACTACCTTCAAGGTCCCGCCCGGAAGCTCAGGAGAACATGAAGTGATTGCCACCGATGGAGCCAGTACCGGCTCGACTATCTTTACCGTTGAGTCGGAGCCGCCGGCGGTACCGGTGCTGATTTTACCGGAGAATGAAGCCGGGATAGCAAGTCGGGCTTATTTCGATTGGAAGAGCGTCAGTGACATGAGTGGGGTTACATATGATCTCGTCATAGCTTCGGACGCCAGTTTCTCCAGCGTAGTGTTGACCCGGGAAAACCTGGTCGATTCGGAGTACACTCTTGATAACGAAGATAATCTGCCCCCGGGCGGAAGCAGTCCTTATTACTGGAGGGTAAGAGCCGTTGACCTGGCTTCGAATGCCGGTGATTGGTCGCCTCCCGGGATATTTTACGTTATAAGTTCTCCACCCGGGCTGATGTCTCCGCCTGATGGAGCGGTGATTTCGGACGAGATTAACTTCGACTGGGGAAAAGATGATGAAGATGGCGATGCAACCTGCACTCTTGAAATAGCCGCGGACAGCGGGTTCACTAACATATTACTCTCGAAACAGGGTCTCACTACGTCCGAATATACTCTATCTATTGAGGAGGAGTTACCGGCGAACCAGGGCCGTCCTTATTACTGGCGCGTCAAGACAACCGGTAATGCCTCAGATAGCGGTCAATGCTCGGTCGTACGGACATTTTACGTCGTCAGTCCGGAGCCGCCGCCGGTCCCGAGCGTGCTTTCGCCGCCGGACGAAACCGAGGTATCCCATGATGTACACTTTATCTGGTACAGTTCCGGGGGCTCTGACCGGTTGACCTATTCCCTGGAGGTTGCTTCGGATGCCGGCTTTACCGAAATTATCCTCGCCAGAGAAAAGCTGATTAAGCCGGAGTACGTCCTCTCCAGCGATGAGGGACTATCGCCGGGGAAGACCTATTACTGGCGGGTAAGAACGATTGAAAGCCCTGCCAATGGGGGAGATTGGTCGGATACCGGCTCTTTCTGCGTCGCCGACAATATGCCGGACTGGGTGAAGTACAGTCTGGCCGGGCTGGTAGTGGTCTTGCTGTGCTTTTTAAGCTACTGCTTCGGCAGAATGAAGGCTTTCTATCTCTCGGGAGAAGAGTAATCTCCAACTAGAGATCATCTGTAGTTTTCTACGGCGTTCCAATCTTCTGTTTTATCGAAGTTGCTATTAGCCGAGTGAAAATGTACGATTACTCCGGCTCTTTCCAGTTCGGGGTTTTGTTCATATAAAGCCCTGTCGCCATATCTGAGAGCTTCTATTACCAGCGGTAATTCAGATTTTAAAATATTGTGCCGCCATTTAGCCGTACCCAGAACAAACCCTCCGCTAACGTGGCAATGTATCGCTAATATAAAATCGTCCCCGTTATTATAGAGTTCAGCGAGGACTTCGTCTCTCATGAATCTGGTATAAATGTTGGATATTTGCTTGGTATTATACTCGCTGCCTATTGAAAGAAACAGCTCTCCCGTTCTATCCGAATGAGTAAGTGTATAGTGTCTCGGTAATACGAGTTTTTCCGGTCCCAAACCGTGTAAATAGGTAACATGGAGTTTTTCCGGGTTCAACCGTTTCATTTTACTGCAGCAGACCCTCCAAAACCGACTTATTGGCGCTGAAATGGACCTTGCCGTCGATGCGCACTACCGGCCGGCGGACGAGTCTCGGTTCTTTCAGCATTAAATCTATAAGTTCATCGTCGCTTAATTTATCAGATTCAAGGTTGAGTTTCCTGAAGCCGGGACTCCTGAAGTTGAACATCTCGGAGGCCGGTCTCCCCTGAAGCAGCTCAATAATCTCATCCTTTGAGAAAGTATCTTTGAAGAAGTCGCGGTCGTTGATTTCGATGTTCTTTTGCGAAAGAAACTCCTTCGCCTGGCGGCAGGTATTTCACTTGGCCCAGCAATAAAAATCTATTTTCATGTTAGTTTTCACCTCAATATTATGTGTATTATATGTATTGTTTTTGGAACACACAATTGAGTATTACTTATATAAAGCTGCCCATACAACAGCGTCCAGAATCGCCGTGTGGAAAGCGAAATAGCCGCTGCCCGCAACCGCCAGCCAGTAGGCTATCCCCTCCCTCGCCGGCAAGCTGAGCAGCGCCCAGACCAGAGCTATCGAACCGATACCTACCAGAGCCAGAATTATACGTACCATTACCCAGGTTCCCGTGGCAGGAGCGCCGACGTAGAGATTTGTCAGCGGCATCCACAACGCAGAAGGCAGCAGTATCAAAATAAATATGGCGAAGAATAAGCTGAAACCAAAAGTACTGGCGATAGATACTTCAGAAGGGGAAAGCCGGAAGAGAATATAATACAGGAACGCAAAATATCCCAGGGCGGAAATTATCATGGAGACAAAATACACCGGCCTGATATTTTCCGCCACGCCGCCCCATAATACGCTGGCTCCACCCGACTGGGCGTTGAGCCCGTATATATAGCTGCCGATTACGGCGGTTCCTCCGATTACGTTGATAATTAACAGAACAATCTGCTGTGCTGCCATAGAGCTACCTCCTTGTTTTATCCTGTTTCGGCCCTCCGTACCGCCGCCAGGAGCACTCCCGGTCCGCCGTGAACCCCCAGACCGGCGCCGAGTTCGGCAATGGCTATTTTTTCTTTCTCGATAAATTCAGCCAGTCGCTCCTTTAGTTGGTCGGCCTGTTCGGCTACTTTGCTGTGGACGATAACCAGTTCGCTGATCGGGGTGTTTTTCTTCACGAATTCGTATATTTTTTCGATACCCTTGCTGACGGCGCGGACCAGTCCGGCCCTGACGATTTCTCCGTCGTGAAAAGTAAGCAGCGGCATGACATTAAGTATCCGCGAAGCTGTGGCGATGGTCTTGTTTACCCTGCCGCTGCGGGCCAGGTATTTCATGGTTTCAAACATACCGAACATACGTACCTCAGCCACAGCCTTCCTTGCTTCTTCAACTACTTCGGAAAAACCAGCCCCTGATTTCGCCAGTCGCGCAGCTGCCGTTACGACCAGACCCAGTCCGCCCGAATTAAGCCTGGAATCGATAATTTCGATGGGGCAGTGACTCTCCAGCGTTTTCTTCGCCATCGTGGCCGAGTTGACAGTTCCGCTGATTCTGGAGGAAATGTGTATGGAGACGATACCCTCCGTGTTATCGCAGTATTCCCTGTATACGCCGGTGAAATCTTCCGGATTTGGCTGGGACGTAGCCGGATGTAACGGTGAGGATGCCAGCCTGGAGTAGAACTCGTCTCTGGTGATATCCACGCCGTCACGATAGGTTTCGGCGCCGAACCGGAGGTATATCGGCACCAATCTGATACCCAGTTCGTCTGCCAATCCTTCGGGCATATCGGCTGTGCTGTCCGTTATAACCTGTACATTCATATTCCCCTCCCCATAACACAGAATTTTTATTCCGTAATGTTTTATTTATAAACTAGGTTGACATCAGCACGGGGAAGAAAACCTGCCAGGCGAGCAGGGCTTTGGCTGTAAGACTGAGTATGATATATACCTTTTCACCAAACAGATAATCCCGCCAGGGCCCCACCTGCTTGTACTGCAGCACCATATTAATAGCGAAGCAGTTAAAGAAAATGAACAGGGAAACGATAATACCGTAGACAAATCCCGGGGGTGATACGGTTAGTCCCGGCGCCACTACGTAAATCACGATTGCTATCCAGGGTATTATCCCCGCAAAACTGCCGAACCAGAACGGCAGCCAGCTCGGCTTGCCCGGTGTTTCGTATTTCTCCTGTAATGCGCCGAACAGTATCATGCTGGCATTAATGCCGAAGATAGCCAGCAAAGCCGCTACGTCACTGATACCGGTAATCTGAGAGATTAGTACGATCATGATTGAAGAGCTGAAGAAGTACTCTATCCAGCGCCCGTAGTTGCGGTTCTGGAGTAAATTGCGTTTGTACCACGGAAAGACAGGTGGCGATGCTATTATCAGCAGGGCGCCGGCCGATATTGCGAGGAATGCAAAAACGCCCCATCC
>JASFHJ010000101.1:0-5752 GCA_050123255.1 Dehalococcoidia bacterium | reverse complement strand
GATCTGGCCTGGAACGACGTCGAGACAAACCGCTTCGGCACAAATGAGTTTATTGAATTTTGCCGCAGACTTAAGGCCGAACCATATCTGGCAGTTAATTGCGGAGACGGTGACATGCGGGAAGCCCGGGACTGGTTGGAGTACTGCAACGGCAGGGCGGATACGGCGCTGG
The DNA here is from genome assembly GCA_050123255.1 of Dehalococcoidia bacterium. Classification (GTDB taxonomy): domain Bacteria; phylum Chloroflexota; class Dehalococcoidia; order Dehalococcoidales; family RBG-16-60-22; genus W425. The sequence goes on along the minus strand of JASFHJ010000101.1, from coordinate 5,580 downwards.
CAGATATACGCCGACAGCACGGTTATCCGCAACCACATTCCGTCAAATACTGGGGCATAGGGAACGAGGTGGACGGTCACTGGCAGATTGGTTACAAAACACCCCAAGAGTACGCCCGAGCTTTTACCGAGTTCGGAAAGGTTATGAAACGGGTTGATCCTGATATAGCACTGATAGCCTCGGCCATTTCCGATTGGGAAGGTGACTGGGTAGAGCGTACCCGGTTGCTCCTGGAACAGGCTGGCGATCTCATCGATTATCTGGCGTTACACTGGTATATCGGCAATCCGGACAATGATTTTACCGCCTATATGGCCGTTTCCGAATTGCTGGAAAACCGCCTGGCAGCTTATGAAGGGCTTATACGAGCGGTCAGCCTGGAGAGAAATATCAAGCGTCCCATTCACATAGCCGTCGATGAATGGAATGTCTGGTACCGGACTCATCCCCGCTACGGTGGCGTACCGGGTGAAAGTAAACTGGAAGAAATATATAACCTGGAAGATGCTCTGGCAGTAGCAATTCAGCTTAATGCTTTCATCCGTCATTCTGGAAAAGTAAAGATGGCCAATATCGCCCAGATAGTTAACGTTATCGCGCCGGTTTTCACCCGGCTCGACGGACTGGTTCTCCAGACTATTTTCTTTCCCTTCGAGATATACAGCCGAACCTGCGGAAACCTGTCCCTGGATCCGTGGTGGGAAGGCGATACTTTCTCCGGCGGAGACTACACAGGTGTTCGTACACTGGATGTATCGGCCACGCTGGATGAGAACAAAAAAGGGGTCGTTGTGTACGTCGTCAATCGCAGCCAGTCACAGGAAATGGAAACTGAAATCCGGTTAACCGCCGGGGATTTCAACAATCGAATTACCGTCTATACAGTCGAAGGCCCGGATATTAAAGCTGAAAATACCTTTAAAGACCCGGAGCGGGTAGGAACAAATGAAAGCGTAATAACCGCCAAGGGACATTCCTTGAATTATACGTTTAAGCCTCATTCTGTGACGGCTCTCGTTTGTGGTATCTCTTAGTTATCGATTTCTATCTTATTTCTTTAATAATTTCTCAGGATTTTACCGGGTGTGAAGAAAGGATATTGTAATATATAATGTCGTAAAGCTGTCGCCACGCTAGCTTTACGACAGATAAATAGCATTGAATGACTTCATGCGTTTAGTTCACGAAAGCCGTAGAAATGAATCAGGGAGAGAACAATTGGACATTTATCGCGATAATAGTAAAACCACCGATGAGCGGGTCAGGGACCTCCTCGCCAGGATGACTCTGGAGGAGAAAATCGCCCAGCTGGGCAGTATCGGCCCGACGCCTTTAATGGAAAGCGGTCGTTTTTCCGGCCAAAAGGCTGCCGGGATTATCAGTAACGGGATGGGGGAAATCAGCGCCGCGGCGCGTGCTTCCGGCCTGGAGGCCCGGGAGCTTGCGGTACTGAATAACGAGATACAGCGATATCTCATAGAACAGACACGATCGGGTATACCGGCCATCGTCCACGAGGAATGCCTCAACGGATTCCGGGCCAAGGGGGCTACTATCTTCCCCCAGAATATCGGCCTGTCCGGCACCTGGGAACCGGAGCTTATCGGTAAGATAACCGGGGTCATCCGGCGGCAAATGAGAGCCACCGGCATACACCAGGGGCTGGCGCCCGTCGTCGATATCGTCCGCGACCCCCGCTGGGGAAGAGTCGAGGAAACCTTCGGTGAGGACCCCCACCTGGACGCCAGCATGGCGGTAGCTTACGTCAGGGGCCTCCAGGGAGACGATATCAAGCAGGGCGTTATCGCCACGCTGAAGCACTTCGCCGGGCACGGTTTGCCGGAGCGGGGACTGAATTCCTCTCCTTCGCTCATACCTCCGAGATTATTCCGGGACGTATACCTCTACCCGTTCGAGCAGGCTGTCAAGGAAGGCGGCGTGCTGTCCGTGATGAATGCCTATCACGAGATTGACGGCGTTCCCTGTGCCGCCTCAGAAGACCTCTTAACGGATATTCTCAGGAGTGAGTGGGGATTCGACGGCATCGTTGTTTCGGACTATTACTCAGTACGCCAGTTAGAGACCATCCACCGCATCGCTTCCGATAGCGGGGAGGCTGCCGCGCTGTCTTTGAAAGCCGGGATAGACAGCGAGCTGCCGGGTTTCGACTGCTATGCCCGGCCTTTACGGGAGCAGGTGGAAAAAGGTAAAGTGCCCCTGGCTTTAGTCGACCGGGCGGTATCCCGGATACTGGCCATGAAATTCAGACTCGGCCTTTTTGAGAACCCGTATGTCAACCCTGAAGCCGCTCCCGCCGTTATCGATACCGGGGAACACCGCGAACTTGCCCTTGAGGCGGCGCGAAAATCAATAATACTCCTGAAAAACGAAAATGATATGCTGCCGTTAAAGAAGAACCTCAAGACGATAGCCGTCATCGGGCCCAGTGCCGACAGCCAGAGGAATCTTTTGGGGGACTACACCTTCCCCGCCTGCTACGGTTACGATTTTGAGAGGGATGAACAAACCCATAAGGTGAATATCAAATGGAAGGACGACGAATACCGGGGCGACCGGGTGGTGAGTTCAACCGTGGTCAGCCTGCTGGAAGGAATCGAATCTAAGCTTGACGGTGGTACCCGGTTAATTTACGCGCGGGGTTGCGAAATCAACGATACTTCGGAGGACGGCTTTAACGAAGCGGTAAAGGCAGCACAGGCGGCCGACGTGGCGATAGTGGCGGTCGGCGGTAAATCCGGTATGCTGCCGGAGTGCACCTGCGGGGAGATAAGGGACCGGGTAAAACTCGGTTTGCCCGGTGTCCAGGAAAAACTGGTCAGGGCCGTGTATGAAACGGGTACACCTGTGGTTCTGGTACTGGTCAACGGCCGACCCTATACCCTGAAATGGATAGCCGAAAAGGTCCCGGCCATTATCGAAGCCTGGCTGCCCGGCGAAGAAGGCGGCAACGCCCTGGCTGACGTCCTCTTCGGTGATTACAATCCCGGCGGTAAGCTGACCGTAACTTTTCCGGACAGTGAGGGGCAGATACCCATCTACTACGCCCGTAAGCCGTCCGGCAGGAAAGACCCGGTGTGGGGAGGAGACTATGTCGATAGCAGTGCCCGGCCCCTTTATGAATTCGGTTACGGCCTGAGCTATACCACGTTTGAGTTCAGCGACCTGTCGATAAGCCCGGCCAAAATCCCCGCCGACGGTGAAGTCACCGTCAGGCTGACCGTGAAAAACACCGGAAAAAGGGCGGGCGACGAGGTTGTCCAGCTCTACGTTAACGACGTTATCGCCAGCGTTACCAGACCGGTCAAGGAGTTGAAAGGCTTTAAGAGAATCCACCTGAAGCCCGGCGAAAGCGATACCGTGGTCTTCAGCCTGCCGGTCAGGCTTCTCGCTTTTTATAACCTGGATATGCAGCGCGTGGTCGAGCCCGGTGTTTTTAAAGTAATGGCAGGGCGTTCTTCCGAAGATATCCTGCTCGAGGGCGAATTCGAGGTCACGGGGTGATGTCCCGAATGAAGAAGGGAAGAGCTTCGCTGGGCCTGGACCTGAGCACTCAGGGCGTCTCTGCCGTAGTACTCGATGTCGACTCGCAAACCAGGATTTTCGAACATTCTCTGGATTACCGTAAAGACCCGCGATTGAGCATCTTCGGAATCAGAGAAGAAGACTATATATTGCCCCCGACTACGGAAGGTGAGGCCAGCCAGCCTCCCGCAATGTTCTTCGCTGCGCTGGACGCTATTTTCACCGACCTTAAAGCTGCCATCAATCCCGAGGATATCGTCGTCATTAACAGCTCCGCCCAGCAGCACGGGCATGTCTACCTGAACCGTCAGGCGCACTCCATATTTCAAGGACTAACGGGAAAAACCTCTGCCGATTCGGACCTGGTCATCCTGTTGAAAGGCAGTCTGGCGTACGACCGGGCGCCGATATGGATGACTTCCGATACCGAAGAGGAAGCGGAGTTCATCCGTGACCAGGTCGGGGGGAAAGAACGGGAGATAGCATTATCCGGCTCGGATGTGCCCCTCAGGTTTACGGGCGTCGTCATGAGAAAAATCGCCCGACAATTCCCGGAGGTATATGACCGGACGGAAAATATCCAGCTTCTTAGCAGCCTGGTTCCGGCTATCCTGACAGGCAATTCAAAGACGCCGATAGATTACGGCAACGCCTGCGGCATGTCTCTGATGGATTACCGTCGGAAATGCTGGTCAGGCGCTCTGGTCAGGTCGGTTGCCAGCGGATTACCCGGAGGTGAAACTGCCTTGCTGAAAAAACTTCCCCTGCTGGTAGCGCCGGATGCCGTCGTGGGAAATATCGCCGCATACTTCGTACGGAAATACGGATTTTCTCCTGGATGCCGGATAGCGGCCGGCTCCGGGGACAACCCGCAGTCGAAAGTACTGGTAGCCGGAGATTTGTTGAGTCTGGGCAGCAGTATTGTCAATATGGTCTCGACCGATGGACAAACCCTGGACATGAACGGCCTGGCCAGCGCGATGTACGATGGCACGGGTCGTCCGTTTATCTTCGGGTGCCGTACCAACGGCGCGATGGTCTGGGACCGGTTGAGGGCAATGTACGGGTTGAAAAAGGAAGAACACGGCCCCGCCGAATCGTCCCTGCGGGAAACACCGGTCGCGCAGAATCTCGTCTTCTGGCAGCCGAGAGAGGAATCTTTTCCTCCCTCCGGAAAACTCGATATGGTCAGAATCGGTAAAGAAACACCGGGCCTGGGTACCGACTACGCCGGTCTCATCGAGACAACACTGACATCAGTATATCATCACTCGAAAGATTTCACCGGGAAGACCAGCGGAGTTCTGTACGTTACCGGTGGTGCCCGGAAAAGCCTCGAAATCATCAGGCGGGTCGCCGCGATATGGAACCGCCCGGTAACGCCGATAGAAGAAGGCGGTGCAGCACTGGGGGCTGCCGTGGCCGGGGCCAGCGCTTTCTTGAAGTCAGAAGGAGACACGCCGGATATGGAAGAATTTATCGGCGAAGGCCTCCTGAAAAGAGAGCCAACGGTATTACCCGAAGCGGAAGATGTCCTGGTGTTTCACCGTCCCGGCGGCTACCTGGACAGGTTTACGGCGGCAAAGGCGAAGTTATTATCGGGCTGAAACATGAAGATACTAGCTCAAGGAAATATCCACTCCGGTTCAAGTTTCACCGTGGCGTCGAAATACAATCGTCTGTTTTATTCAAGGCAATTTTCATAGGTTAGGTATTTAGCCCGAATCAGCTTAAAAGAATTCGGCCTGTTATTCCCAGCCCTTTCTCCTATTATGCCGATGTGTTGCCAGAACGGATAGTCCACATCAGGCATATTATGGCATATAATAGTGACTATTGTCACTAAATACGTTATAATGGTGTCGGGCCAGGTAATTATGACCGCTCGTCATTGTGCATGAAAAAGGAATTAATAATAAGGAGTCAGTTATGTTGAAAAAGACCTTGCTTTCTACAACATTGATGCTGTTAATATTCGCCGCCTTTACCGGTTGCACTCAACAGACATCTACTTCAGTAACAGACTCACCAGTAACT
>JASFHJ010000100.1:0-5791 GCA_050123255.1 Dehalococcoidia bacterium | reverse complement strand
CATCGTGGGTATCGTGTCGGGGATAATCGGGGCGCGGCTGTTTCACGTCGTCGTTAACTGGCAGACTTACATCAAGGACCCGTTATCAATTTTCGGCGGGGAGGGGCTGGCGATATACGGTGCGGTACTGGGGGCGGCGCTGGGCGCCTGGATTTACAGCAAATTCAGCAAGTTCAACTACGGCTACTACGCCGATGCGATAGCGCCGGGCATCATTCTCGCCCAGGCCGTCGGGCGCGTCGGCTGCACGCTGAACGGCTGCTGCTACGGGACCGAGTGCGACCTCCCCTGGGCTATTACCTACACCGACCCGGGTCACGGCGCGTTAATTCAGTCAGTCCATCCCACGCAGATTTACGAGATTTTCTACAACCTCCTGGTATTCGGCGTGCTACTTTTATTTAGAAAAAAGTTCCGTCCCGACGGCTCCTTGTTCATGATTTACCTGACATTATACTCAGCCTGGCGGCTGGGAATAGGTTTTATCCGTCAAGGCCCGGATGCACTCTTCGGGATGCACGAGGCGCAGCTCCTGGCCATCGTGGTGTTGCTGATAACCATCCCTTTGCTCGCCTGGCGGACAAGGTGGATTAAGAAGAACGAGTACATATCTGAAACATGAGGTGGTAACATGGAAGATTGGAGTATCTTATTCCTTATAGTCTGGCTCGGGTGTTTCGTGGTGGTATCCATAGATTCCGCTTACACGAAAATAAGCCCCTTCTTCTGGCGGGTAGCGACTTTATTCGGCGGTCCTTTCGCCCTGATAGCCTACGGGGTAGTACGGGAAAAACAGCCAAAATAGAAAACCGGTTGACCTAATCCCGGTGGCGATTGATGATGGCAGTCTGCCAAGTCAGATCGTCCGACCTGACGCCGCCGATAGCGCACACGCGAATATCTTCGCCCCGGTTCGTCTCGGCGGAGATACCGTAAATGAAATCGGCAATTTCCTCCGGTGTTTCAACGTCTAACGACACCACCGGCAGGCCTTCTCCGACATCGAACGGTCCCGGCTCTTCCATGCTGCCGCTATAGGTAGAAATCCCTATCAGCGTACCGTGAGCCGGCTGTAGTTTCCAGGCGGTCGCCGTCCCTTCTCCGGTGATTATTGATGTTAAATAGACCGGGGCGGTCTTACCGGCAGGATTACAGATGACTCCGGCAATCCGGGGGGTTTTCATACTGTCCGGCTCGTACCGGGCACCGTCCATGAGCTTCTTCAGATAGCCCTTGGTCGGGTTGGTGCCGCAGTGGTAGAGTAATTTATAAGTCTCAAATATCGCCTCGGTCTGGATACCGTTGGTTACCGTCATCAGCCCGATATCGTTATCGTATTTTACAGCCGGGTAATGCCGCAGCCAGTCGTAAGGCTGGTCACCGATGGGTTCATTGTAAATGCCATTCTCGATGGGTTTGACACGGCGTTCACGGCTGGCTGGGCTGCGCCCGGTAACCAGGTAGGCGAAAGCCGGGTTGCCTTTTTCGGTAATACCCAGGAATATCTGCCGTCCGGGATAAGGCCCGTTGGGATTTTTCATCGTTGTTCTCCTTATCAAGCGCTTCGCTTGAAGTCAAGAAGGTTCAGCCTCAGCTGGTTCCTGCCGTTCCAGTTATCCGCTTCTACATTATAGACTATATCCAGCCGGGGCGATAATTCTTCGCGGTGGTTGCCCATCCGGAAAGCCACGCAGTCCCACACCGAATCATCCTGCCTTAATTTTAACCTGAGATGATCGCCGTTCTTGCCCATTGTACGCTTATCCAGCAAATCCACGCCCTCGCTCAGAAATACCGGGACGGGATTACCCGCACCGAATGGAGATAATGACTGGATAGATACAAAGGCGTCTCCCGCCAGTTCGATTAACTTAACCCGGGTATCAAGGTCCAGGTGCGGCATCAGCTCAACGTCCGCCAGTTGCCCGGTAGCAAACTCTATCAGCCCTTCTTTAAGTTCGGGTAATCTGGAGGTGGGCATCGTAAAGCCGGCTGCCATGGAATGCCCCCCGAAGCGCGAGAAGAAATGGTTGAACCGGTTCAACGCTTCAATCATGTTGAATTCCGGTATGCTGCGGCAGCTGGCATGGCTCTGCGTCTCGGTGGTGTGAATGACTATGGCAGGCCGGTAAAACTCTTCCGCCAACCGTCCGGCCACCAGCCCGGCGATGCCGACAGGATATTCTTTGCCGTCGGCTATCAGCAGCGATTTCAGCCCGTCTTTCTGTACCCGTTCTCTAGCCGTTTCCAGCGTCCTGGTAGTCACTTCCTGGCGTTCGCGGTTCTTTTTCGCCAGCCATTCGGCGAGTTCGGCGGCTTTCTGCGGCGATTCGGTTACCAGCAGATTGTATCCCGTTAACCCGTCAGCCATTCTCCCGGCGGCGTTCAGGCAGGGACCGATTATCCAGGAGATGCTGTCGGAATCGAGACTGCCCGGTTCGAGTCGCGTTTGCTTGAGCAGCTCGCTGATACCGATACGGGGATTTTCGTTGATATGCTTCAACCCCTCCACGATGAGATAGCGGTTTTCCGCCAGCGGCGGGGACACGTCAGCGACGGTACCGATGGCTACCAGGTCCAGCAGCCATTCCAGGCTGTCGTCCTTGCCAAGACTTCCGAAAAGCGCCTGCAGCACTTTAAAAGCCACGCCCACTCCCGAAAGCTGAGAAAACGGGTATGCCGAACCGGCAAGTTTGGGATTCACCACGGCGACAGCTTCGGGGATTTCTTCCAGCGGGGTATGATGGTCGGTGATGATGACGTCCAGACCCATTTTCTTGGCTTTTTTCACCTGGAGAACGTCGGTGACACCGCAATCGACGGTGATAACCAGACTTACGCCGTCTTCACGCAGGATTTTAAGAGCGCCGGTCGCCAATCCGTGCCCCTCGGTTTGCCGGTGCGGGATGTACGGTATAACGTCGCCGCCCAGGGTTTTCAAACCCGTCACGAAAGCCGCCGTGGCCGTCATGCCGTCGGCGTCATAGTCGCCGTAAACAGCAATCCTCTCACCGGAAAGCAATGCCCGGTAAATCCTGGCGACAGCTTTTTCGGCATCTGGCAGCAGCAAGGGGTCGTTGAGGAGGCTGCTGTCGCTGGCAAGGAACGAAGGATAATCCTCGGGATTGGCGACACCGCGATTATACAGGAGCTGCACCAGCAGCGGCGAGACCGTAGACTTACCCGGACTTTGATCATCGAGTTGCGGTAAAAGATTCCAGCGGAAACGGCTCAAACTGCCGCCTCGGTAAATTCCTTCAATATCAACACGGAATTATGCCCGCCGAAGCCGAAGGAATTGGTCAATGCGATGGTCACTTCAGCCTGACGGGCGGTATTGGGCACGTAATCGAGATCACACTCCGGGTCGGGATTTTCGTAGTTTATCGTCGGCGGAATCACCCCGTTGAGAATGGTCATGATACAGATAGCCGGTTCAATCGCTCCGGCAGCGCCGATAAGATGACCGGTCATCGATTTCGTGGAGCTTATCGGGACTTTATAAGCGTAATCCCCGAAAGCGGACTTGATTGCCTTGGTCTCCATGGCATCGTTGAGCTGGGTAGAGGTACCGTGAGCGTTTATATAGTCGATTTCCTCCGGCTCGATATCGCCGCTTTTCAGGGCATTCTTTATCGCCCGGGCAGCCCCTTCGCCGCTCTCCAGCGGCTGGGTAACGTGGAAGGAGTCGGAAGTCGCCGCGTAGGCGACAATCTCCGCCAGTATATTGGCATTCCGCTTCAGGGCATGCTCCATACTCTCCAGTATGAGGACAACCGCTCCTTCGGCAACGATGAAACCGTCACGCTCCTTATCGAAAGGCCGGGAGGCTTTCTTGGGGTCGTCATTCCTGGTGGAAAGCGCGTGCAGCGCATTAAAAGCGGTAATCCCCAGGGGATTGATGATTGCCTCGGTACCGCCGGTTATCATGACGTCGGCGCCGCCGCGCTTGATGAATTCATAAGCCAGCCCGATGGCGTCGGAACCGCTGGAACAGGCCGATGTCGTGCAGAAATTGGGGCCCTTGGCACCCAGCGCGATGGAAACCTGAGCGGCGGCGATATCCGCAATCATCATCGGCGCCAGGAACGGGCTGACCCTGTCCGGTCCTTTTTCGATGAGCACTCTCGATTGCTCGAAAAGCGTACCCAGTCCGCCGATGCCGCTGCCGACATAAACTCCGATGTCATCCTGGTTACTGGCGTCAATTTTCAGGCCGGAATCTTCGACCGCCTGGTAGCCGGCGGCGACGGCCAGCTGAGCGAAACGGTCCATGCGCCGGGCATCCTTGCGGTTTATGTAGTCGGTCGGTTCAAAGTCTTTCACCTCGGCGGCAAACTTGGTCGTCATCTGCTCGGCGTCAAACAGGGTGATATAATCTATCCCCGTATTTCCGGCGGTAAGATTATCCCAGGTTGTTTTCATATCTTTACCGAGGGGCGTAAATGCCCCGATACCGGTAACTACAACTCTATTCCTTCTCTCTTTAATGGTGATGACCTCCCTGATATCCAATATCTAGAAAAATGCGGTAAATAGCACCTAGTATCTATCATTTTTACCACATTTTGAGCCTGTTTTTCAAGTAAAATCCTATCATCACGGTCCATGGACAGTCGTGAAAACGAACTTAATTTTTAACATGTTAGAAAGATATTAGTGGATAAATATTATAAAGGTTTTAATATCCTGTAGAGCGCTTCAACATTAGCCTGGAGAAATCCTTCACGGGGGATATCGCCGAACCGCTTATCGCTAATGATTAACTCGATAGTCTCCTCTATGCTCAGTCCGCGGTCAATCGCCCCGGTGGCAAGGTTCACCCAGTCTTTTATACTCTGGCTCATCCGGGCGAAGGCTTCCTTACCGCAGACCTCGCCGTGACCCGGCACCACGATATCGACGTCCAGTTCTTCAAGGCGACTAATAGATTCCAGCCACTTATCCGGAACGGAATCGAAAAATATGGGCATTCCCAGGCTGATATTATCCGAGGTGAAAACCGTTCTTTCCTCAGGGACATGCACCGCCAGGTTATAGGGAGTATGGCCCGGCATGTGAATCAGGTGGAAGGTATGGTCGCCCAGATAAAGGGTCATACTTTCCGAGAACGTTATCTCCGGCAAACGGTACCGGAAATCACTGTCCGGCGGGGGACTATCCGGCGCCATCTGCTTAATTTGTGCTATGAGATCTTCCACCTTCATTTCCTGCATCGTCTCACGGGAACCTTCGTGACTGACCACCGTACCGCCGTAATAATAATTTCCGGATACATGGTCGCTGTGGGGTTCGCCGTTGATAACGTACCGGACGGTACCGAATTTTGCCGTTTCGGCTACTATTTTCCTGGCAGCATCCGGCATCATCGGCGTATCAATGACCACCACACCGTCGCTGGTGACCACGTAGCTGTTGTTGCATACACTCAATTCGTTTTCCATGTAAATATTATCCGTAATCTTCTTCATTTCTCCCCTTTCGGTCAAGCCAGGCTGAATACTGTTTATTACTGGCTCTGTCAATTTATAAGTTTATTTAGCTTTCACAATAGATGTCAAGCTGAACGCACTTATTTACAAAGGCAATATTTAAGGGTAAAATGAATAGTCCGGGGGCAGTTAGCTCAGCTGGTTAGAGCACTCGGTTCACATCCGAGAGGTCAGAGGTTCGAATCCCCTACTGCCCACCATCTTTTTTCACACAACACGCCGACATCATGGCCCGCTCATTCTGAGCAAAAACGGTCAAGACCGGACCTGTTTTTTTACGTTAGAATATTATCCGGAGG
>JASFHJ010000099.1:0-5809 GCA_050123255.1 Dehalococcoidia bacterium | reverse complement strand
TATCGGACCTCTACCCTCAGCAACTTCTTTTTCCAAGCCGATGGCTAACTGCACCGGTAAAAACACACCAGCCGGTCCCGTGTTAGGTAAGTATTTTTCGGGCAAGTTCTCACCCAAGGCGTTCACTAAAAAGGCAGAACCTACCATGCCGCTGTCAGTTTCCTGAAATACCGTGTGACCGTAAAGATTACCGTATTCAGCGTTCCTCATTTCGGCCCCGGCTCTGTAAGCTGCCGCGATGCCATCTCCGGTTCCAGCTACCCAGAACCTCCTCACTTTATACCCGCAACTACCATTGGCCAATACTGTAGCCTTGGCTTTAATAATATAGAAGCGACCACTTATAATATCAAAACCAACTGCGCCAACCACTCGGTTATCCTGCTTCAGAAGTTCTGCAACGTGGATTTTGTTCAATATCTTGGTTCCCAATTTACGAGCTCGGTTTCGCATTGGCAGCATCATGTCGATATCAATAAAGGTAGTCGACCATTCAGGAGCCCAGAAAGCTGGGTTGATAACGAGATTGCCGTCTGGAGTTCGTGCGAGTTTAGCACCCCATTCTGAAAATTGCTCGATAGCCTGATATGAACTCTGCACGTATTTAGATAACAGCTCTTGATCATTCAGGTAAAAACCGGATGTACGGACCTGAAAATCGAGAAATTTATCGGCATCATCGTTCGGTCCGAGAAAGGCCAGTATCCCGCCGATCTTCGTCGCCTTACCGGCCCAGCCGGTTGTCTGTTTCTCAACGATAAGAACTTCGGTCTTCGGGTTTTCTTCCTTTACCTTTATCGCTGTGGCCAGACCGCCGATTCCACCTCCTATTATCAAAACATCAGTAGATATAACATTTCCCAGATCATCTAACTCAGCCATGGATATCTCCTTTCCGCTGGAAAACGGTTAGTAGGATGATCGTAACGGGGCCGGATAATTCGGGATCACGTCAATGCACTGTTCCGGACAGGCTAGCTCACATGCCAAGCACCAGACACAATCTTCCGGATACGCTACAATCGGCTTTTCACTTTCTTCATCCCAGCGAATTACGTCAACAAAACAGGCGTTCACGCATGATTTGCACCCTTTACAATTATCCAGATCTATCTTTATCTCTTTAACCCAGTTCTCTGAAGTGGTTTCCATTATTCACTCCCCTTATCGCTATATGTAATTGATACGGGAACCTTCTTTTTTTATCTTCAACGAGCACTGACGGTTGATAGTTGGATCAGAAACAGCCTGCCAAATTCCCCATAATGCCGGCAGGAAAGCCTTGAATGTACTTACTTCTGCGATATTATGCACTTGCCACCCACCACCGGTAGGCTTTTTCCCGCTTGGATGTTGAATCGGATCTGATTGAGGTTGAGTCGGTCCACTACCAGGAGGTGGTTCCGGTACACCATGCATGCAGGAACGCATTTTGCATCCGCCCGGGATAGCTTCCCACTGGTGAGAGAGCATCACACGTGGTTTAGTGCCTGGCTGTTCTCCGGTGGTACCTGCAGTAAGAAGGTGTTCATAGGTCCAAAAGTCTTTTTGTTCCTGTGTTCCGATATTGGGATCAACCCATTCAATGCGGAGGTCCATAACCGGTCCATAATCGATACTCTCCGTGGCGATCTGGACAGCACCTATATGGCCGTTCAGGGGCGGCTCAGTTTCCCATTTGAAACCCTTGTGTTCATCAGGACACCAGAGCTCATACCCTTTTTCCATATTAACCCACCACCAATCGACCATTTCTGGAGTAACACCAGGGATAATATGATCAACTACTATCCATCCCTCGGGATATTTTTGATCGTCCATTTAATACCTCCGTTTAGTACAAAAATTCAGGTTCAATATGATGTCTGTATTTATTAAGGTTGTTTATCAATCTCTTAATACCTATAGTCGTACTTTACAGGAGAATCTAACATAGTGCTTATTCCTTAATAAAAGTACACGGACAATATTCGGTGCAATTATAGCACAACAACGGATAAAAAAATCCAGCCCGGTATCTAGACGCAATAAAAACTTCTGTTCGCTAGCTCAATCCTTGCTTACGTTAATCTGTATTATTAAATATCCCCGCGTATTATTGTATATATATCCGATAATCTCAACATATTAAACAAAGAAGTAAAACGGTAAACATACTGGCGCACCGCAGGAATAATATCCCGATGTTTATCTGATTAATCTGATCGGGGTACTCGTAGGCCCTTAGTCGTTGGTTCATTTCTATGTGCCGTTACCTTTTTTTCTCTTGCACCGCTACTGTAGTACAATACCCAAAAATCAGTATTTGTTGGGTGTTTGTAAAACCCGTTCCAATTGACGTACCCTCCTTAAACGATACCAGTTATAATCTTAAAAAAAGGATGGGTCACGTCACTATGCTAGAGGATCTAAAGAGACTACTGACGGAAATAAGTAATTTCAATCATTAATAACAGGGTTTTCATGACAAATTCTTATGTTAGAAATTAAATGAATTTCCTGATTTTACATTGACAATGAGTGCAATAATGGGTTATATTTCAACACCGATATAAATTGCCCGGGATAGTAGGCAGAGAACATAAAAAAGGTAGTACTGCGAAGACTTCTTTCACATTATGAAAATATAAAACATTACTTATTGTCTACTTAAAACCCAGTTTTCAGGAGGGAATATGGCAACACTGGAAGAACTGCAAAAGAGGATTCAGCGACTCGAAGATATCAAGCAGATTGAAAGACTGCAGAGAATCTACGGCTACTACCAGGACTACGGCGAATGGGAGAAGGTGGTTGACCTTTTCAGCGACAATGCGGAGTCGGTAGAGGAATGTGATTACGGTGTTTACAAGGGAAAAGAAGGTATTAGGAAATATTATATCGATCTCATTAGGGGCGGCAAGGACGCCAAGCCCCGGGTAGGCTACATGTCCATCGGCATGCAGATACAAGGCGTGGTTACTGTTGATCCGGACGGCAGGAACGCCAAAGGCAGATGGTACGGTTTCTTCGTGGAAGCACGCCCGACGCTTTCCCTCCATGAGGGCGAATTGCGGCAGCTCTGGGCGCATGGCATATATGAAAACGAATACGTGAAAGAAGACGGCAAGTGGAAAATCAAGAAGCTTCATTTCTTCCTGAATTTCCGCACGCCCTATGAGGATGGCTGGCTGAAGACACCGGTGGTCGGGCATAACGGCCCCAGCGCGGAAATACCGCCTGACGCCCCCCCTACCACCTGGCGGCCCTATCCTTTCGGCTATCACTTCCCAGTACATTTCAACCATCCCATTACCGGTAAATAAAGGTGATTATTGATGAATCTTGAGGAACTGGAAAAACGAGTAACCTGCCTGGAAGATATTCAGGAGATAGAAAACCTCCAGAAAATGTACGGCTATTACTTCGATAACACCATGTTTGAAGAAGTGATGGGCTTATTTTCGGAGAACCTGGAATCGGTCGAGATTACCGACCACGGAGTTTTCCGGGGGAAAGAAGCGGTGACCAGAATGTACGGAGGCATGGTGGGGATGAAACGCCCCGGCTGGATATTCTTCGAGGTTATGCAGTCGCAGGGCGTTATCGATATCGCCCCGGACGGCAAGACGGCTACGGGGCGCTGGTACACGCCTTCGTTCGAATGCCGCCCCTTCGGCGGCACGAAGAAGCAGACCTGGCAATTCGGCGTGTACGATAATGAGTATATCAAAGAAAACGGCAAATGGTATTTTAAGAAGCTGCACTGGAACCTCACCTACTGGACATCCTTTGAGCGCGGTTTCCTGAAAGTACCCAGGCTGTCCGATACGCCGTTTCCCCACGCCGATGCCCCGGCGACGGCGTATCATCCCTATCCTTCTGGATATCACGTTCCCTACCCGTTTAAACATCCGGTAACCGGTGAGTAATCATTAAGTAATTAAGGTGGTGCCTATGAATATAGAAGAACTGGAAAAACAGGTACAGCTCCAGGAAGATATTCAGGAAATCGAGCATTTGCAGAAAATGTACGGCTATTACTTCGAAAACCATATGTGGACGGAAATAGTCGACCTATTTTCCGATAATACCGAGTCCGTGGAAATAGTAGACCACGGCGTATTATATGGCAAAAAAGGCGTCGAAAAGATATACCTGAACACCATAGGTGCGATGGACCGGGGGTCTCGCCCGTCGTGGGTCGCGTTCGTCGTCATGCAAATCGGTGGTGTCATCGACGTAGCTCCGGACGGAAAAACCGCTGAAGGCCGGTGGCAGACCTGGCTTTGCGAGTCCAAGCCTTACGGGGCTTTTCCGCGACAAGAATGGCTCCACGGCTACTACGAGAACAAGTACGTCAAGGAAAACGGGAAGTGGCTTTTCAGTAAATTGCACTGGAATAATACCTTCTGTTCTCCGGTGGAAGACGGCTGGCTGAACCTGCCGTTGATGGGCTGGATGCCTCTTGGTGACGCCGATGAACCGCCGTCGGCTTTCCACCCATATCCGGATCACGTGCATAACGTGCCTTATCACTTTGCACATCCAATCACCGGAGTCTAGTTCTTAACGGGGTTAGGACATATCTTCGAGGTTATATAAGACTTCACGAAAAGAAACGATACCATATCTCAAGAAGAAGGCAGGGAATTGTTCGGTCAGGCATTCTCGACACCAAGTCACTGGACAATCATCTGGACAATCATATGATATAATTACCAAATTTACTCCCGACCTTCTCCAACTCCACGCTCAATTCCAATTCTGTAATTACATTCCGCACGGACACGAGTCTAAGTGGGCGACTGAGTATATTTGACATATATCTATATATCCGTATAATTAACCTGCTTAACGTTCACAACTGAATATCTCTGGTAGTGATGATGTTTGGGGATAATAACATGCCTTGGTTTCGTAAAGGAAAATAAGGGGAAACTACCGGTATATTAGAATCCACCCGGGCTATCTGGTGCCAGCATCCCATAGGCGCTTTACTAGCCCACTATCCGGAAATGTACTCCCCGCAGAATTAGGAATCCGTTTTATAAAGTGGTTGTTTCCCGAAATAATTACAACAGATACTCGGAATATTCGTTCTCGCAAGGGTTCCCGGTTGCGATGTAGGCTTTTTGCTCTTCCGGGCAGCTTATAATACTGATGAGAGTTTTCATAATTCTCGAATACGGTAATAGAGCTTTCTGATCTGGATGCCTGCAGATTGAATTTGGGTAATTAACGTGGTCTTGTAAAAGCTGCTTCATCACATCAACTGTAATGTGTTCGTAGTGCTGTTCCATACGGTGGTATAATATGGGAAAGCGGATATAAGAATCAGGTACTACCAGAGGAGCGATATCAGAGCTCTTGAAACGATCAGTTTTAAAAGAGTTGGCATGGGTCAAGATCCCTCTTTCAGGGAATTGAATTTCCATGTCATTCGCAGTCGTCTCAATATTGATGATGCCTTCCTGACCGTTTGCAACCAGATAGTTCTTAGCAGACCGTCCTTCCGCTGAAGCAATTGCTGTGATAGCCTTATCAAGGCTTTCACTCATGAATAGTTTGTTCACGATTACATGTGTCGGTACGCCGCCCGTCGGTGCCAGAGAGTCCTTGGTTCTAAGCAGATTAA
This sequence comes from Dehalococcoidia bacterium, assembly GCA_050123255.1. Classification (GTDB taxonomy): domain Bacteria; phylum Chloroflexota; class Dehalococcoidia; order Dehalococcoidales; family RBG-16-60-22; genus W425. The sequence continues at coordinate 192 of JASFHJ010000099.1, read as the reverse complement.
GGTTTATCGAGATACCAGCTGAATTAATGCCGATTAAACCCAGGCATCCCGCTGCAGTTACTGCCATCATACTTGGGCCCTCGGCAGGTTTCATTTTTAGCAGGATCATATAGTCTTTCCAGGGTTCGATATGATCAAGGTTTTGACCCGTAATGAGTTTACCATCGGCGGTAGCTTCCCCCGAAGCAGCAA
>JASFHJ010000098.1:0-5900 GCA_050123255.1 Dehalococcoidia bacterium | reverse complement strand
CATAGCGAGCTGTACTGACTTGTGTGCGGACCAGGTACCGTGTATCTCACCCGATAACAGAGCTGCTTCCGTTGCTGCGGAGTCTGTTATCATATGGTTTTCGACTCCATCAAGATAAGGCAGCCCGTCTTGCCAGTAATTCGGATTTCTTGTAAAAACGCTGAGTGTGGGACTACTTTCACTTTCGACAAAGATAAACGGACCGGTACCGATCGGGTGTGTGCCTGCCCATTCAGCCCCGTTCTCTTTAAAGGATGTCGGCGAGACTATTATACAGGGATCATGCCAGAGGTCGTGTATAATCTGGTTGTTCCATTCCGAAAAATTTAACCTGACGGTATGTTCGTCAACCACAGAAATGGAATCCACGGTAGCCAGTTCCGACACGCCTGCATCGAGAACCCTGTCCAGGTTCCATTTTACCGCTTCGGCATCGAAAGGCGTTCCATCATGAAATGTGACGCCTTCCCTTAAAAAGACATTATAATACGACTTATCCGGTGCCAGCTCGTAGCCTGTAGCCAGGACGTACACTAATTTGCCGGGAGTAGTCGTCGGCATGAATAGTCGTTCCAGTGGAATAGAAGCATGAAAGGTAAAAGGACCAAACACATTTAATGGATCCCCAAGGGCTGCATCCTGTGGGAGAGATTCTTTTAACCTCAGGATACCGCCATATTTTGGTGAATCCGCAGGTGTTGTGGTTTCGGTTGCGGCTGAAGTCATAGAAGTAGTTGTTGACGTGGTTGATGTCGTGGTTGATTCCGGCTCAGAACAGCCGGCAAGAATTGTGGAACAGATAATCAGTACGAGTGAAAGGCAGATTAATATCTTTTTCATTTCTTTTCCCTTCTATAAATATAAATTGTTGCTGGATTAGCGGTTCAACCTCCTTACTTATTTACCTCCTTTCAAGTAATAAAGTTATTTAGTTAACACTCGTTTTCATCATTTAAAAGACCCGGGGTTATATATTGCGATTCTCGTATCGTGCCGGTTTTTTTAATCTCTTTTTACCAGAGGCCCCTGGGCTATGGACATAAGGTCATCGATTACATTATCGTAGTCGATTGGCCTGCCCTGCGCCCTTTCCCTTTCGGCCAGTTTCTCCTTGTGGAAATCGATTATCTCTTTACTAAAGGGCAGGTTCCCGTGATCCAGATATCTCATGGCACCCTCATTGTCCCTGGCGGCCAGCACTTTACCCTGTACGTAACGTGTTGTAGCGAACGGCGGGTCTACTACCCCGGCGTCCAACCCTTTCCTGTGACCGACAAGTACATCACCGTCCCCCAGTTCCAGGATCTTGTCCATGATAGCTCTTATCTCTTTCTCCAGCTGTTGGGCTTCAGCATCTACCGCCTTGGGATCCAGCTGGATTTTCTGGTCTTTCATCAGGTTGATTATTTTTTTACCCGCTCTCAGACTGGCCGCGCTGGCTTCCTTGGTCGGTATCGAGATACTCTCAAAAATCGTCTTTACGTGGACAATCTGAACCTTTGCCAGCATGGCAGTAACCGCACTATAAGAAACCACGGCAAAAGCCTCGGCATAATCATCGGGGAATACGCCACCCCAGGCTGAACTCATGGTAGCTATATTCCTGGGCTTGTAACCAAGCTTGTTGAGATATTCCTCTGTTATCTTGGGCATGACACGAAGGCCGGCGACGTCCTGAGCCAGGTTGCCGGTCTGTCCGTATATGCCGAAAATGAAATCCTCGACCCCCTGCTCCGCGGCGACGATAGCATTGATTATGCCCAGGGTAAAACCCAGGCTGTAAGGTATGGTATGGGCAAATCCATAACCGACCTCAGCAACGATCGGAACACCCCTTTTCAGGTATTCTGACATTATTCTGAAAGAATATTGACCGTTGTGGTAATCATCTTCCGGAAGCGTGTCCCGGGAAAAGGATATGAACGCCCCGATGCCGCATCCGCCGGCGGCGCTGGTGTGCCCCGTAGCCAGGGCCATCTCCATTACCAGCCGGGTGTCAACCGCAGGAGACCTTAACTGTACCGGGAGATTTACCGAGTTTATTACCTTTCTCCCATTGGCAACACCATGATTTACCATGGTGAAACCGTTAAGGGCCGTTCTTCCGAGTCGAATGCTCTCCTCCAGCCCCTCCCCGGCTTTTTTGTAATTGTTTACCCTGGTAAAACTATCGACGATTGATCCCAGAAGGTCAGCGCCCCCCTCATTTTGCAGGCACTTGAACAGCTCTATTTCCCCTTCTAACGTAGCCACACCGGAGTCGATGCGAATTAAGTGTTTACCATTATTTTTAGCATCGGCTACTTTTAAAGCATAATTCTGATCCGGTATCAATGTCTTGTGAAACTCGGCGGCTTCGTCAATATCGATATCCTTACCCGTAGGCCAGGTGCTCAATACTTCCTTTCGCTCTTTCTGAAAGGCGTCATCATCTATCCTCTTATTTTTAACTTCCATAAAAAATATCCTCCTTCGTTATTTTAAATCGGCATCCAGGTCCTGGATTATCTGAGCTATCCCCACGCTTTTGGGATATACCCTGTTAAAACCTATATCTTTAAATGCCTTTTCCGTGTCTTCCCAAGGTTCCTCAACAACTGTCAATTGGCCGCCGATATACATGCGGATATTTCCCAATCCAGCTTCAGACAATTTGTCTCGAAAACCTTCACAGTCTACATGTGCATGGCCAGCCAGTGAAGAAATCAGGATGGCATCCGCTGCACTCTCTTGAGCGGCGCTGACGAATTCTTCCTGGGGAACCTGAACCCCCAGGCTGACAATATTGTATCCAACTTTTCTCAGGGCATGTTCAATAATCTTGAGGCCGACGTTATGTACGTCTTCGCCGATGACGCCCGTCACCAATGTAATTTCCGCGTTTTTATCTGTACTCACAAAAAGTCCTCCTTTTCATTACCGTTTTTCAGCAAACAAGTTCAATGCTTGGGTAGTTTCTTTAGAAGCATGCATCTTGGTCTGCAAGGCATTATGCAAAAATATCAACCTCGCTCAAGTTCTCTACACCCTTATCAGTAATAACGTAGGTATAACCGGCGCAAGGCCCGATACCCTCGAACCCGGGTTCAAAGATATCGGGATGAACCACCAGCGTCATGCCGGGTTTGAGAACCGTGGGATTAGTATCCGTGATAGACCAAAAATCAATAAGATCGAGCCCGAGGGCATGGCCGTGACGCCAGGGAGATACACATCCATGATTACGAACGACCGTCTCGATTGCATTATGGACATCGGCTACCGTCGCGCCGGGGCGCATCGCGCTTTCTGCGGCGGCAACAGACTCTTTCCAGACATCGATAAGTCTACTGAGACGGGGCGGGAAATCTTTGGCAGGCACGGCAACCGGCATCTGAGCATAGTAGCCTTCGTAAGCCGGTGAAATCTCCACCGATATTACTCCATTTTCTTTCAACTTATCTCCCGTCGGGACAAATAAATTCATATTGGCATCTGAAGCACTAATTAGCTCAAAGGAATACTCACAGCCCATTTGGTGGATGATTTTTCTGACCTCACCATATATCTCATAGTCGGTAACACCGGCTTTAACTATATCCTTAAGGGTGAGAAATACCTTATCGGCGATACCGGCGGCTGTCTTCATTTTTCCAATTTCTTCATCACTCTTTATAGAGCGTAATTGCTCGAATATATCGACGGCATTGACTAGCCTGTCGCCGAATTTACTCTTAGCTTCCAGGAATAGCGGGGCTGATATCTCTTGCATTCCAACAAGCCCGATCTTGTTTCCCTTGTCGAGGCGGGACAGGTCCGCGATAACTTGTTCGATGGGGTTGGGGGCCTCTCTGATATCGAGGTTCCATGCCGCTTTACTTAGTTTGTCAACTGCAGGCCCCTTACCCGGCATCATGAAAACGGGGTCGCCTTCCAGGCCGAAAACACAATGTTGTTCGCCGCCAATAACCCCCTGGTCGGTTATGTAGCGAACGTTTCCGCGACTAAAGCAGTCACCGTGTCCTACCACGAGTAGGGCATCGAATTTGTCCTGTATCATTAACTCCCGAATCGCTTTATAACGCCGGTCACGTTCCTTTAATGAAAGTGTCATTATTTTTCCTCCGCTATATTTCGCTATATCTATATATCAATTTTTATCGATACCCGCTCGTATCAGACCTGTGTTTATTCTAAATCTGTCGCCTGTTTCTGTATTAGTTACTATTTGCTGATAATCACCTGGGCCGGATTAATGGTCTGGTACTTTGCCTTATTACCGGTTATTTCAATAGCTTCGGGAATTTTGTCCAGCCCCTCCAGTACGTGGGTTATCAAAATATCCAGCCGTACCCTTTTGGAAGTCACCAGGTCTATGGCGTACTGGACGAGCTTTCGGCTTTCTCGTCCCAGCCCCCGGTACTGGACGCCGCTCATGTTAAGCGGGCTGACGTCGACCATGGCGTTTTTCCCCAGCAGGGCAACCTGGGAAATCCTTCCCTGGTCTCGGACCATTCGCATCGCTTGAGCCAGTGATTCGGTGCCGGTGAGTCCCTGCTTCGGGCTGCCCCCGGCGCATTCGAAGACGACATCGGCGCCTACACCCTTCGTTGCTTCAAAAACGGCTTCTACCGTATCTACCTTATTGGCGTTAATCACGATGTCAACCCCGAGTTTCTTCGAAATATCCAGAATGTCGTCACGTATATCCACACCGATAACCCTGCCCGCACCACAGACCCGGCATATCTGGGCAACGTTAAGCCCCATTGACCCCTGCCCCAGTACGACTACCGTATCACCCATTTCAATGCCGGTAAGATGTACCGCTCCCATCGAGCCCGTAAATGGCTGCATCGCCGCCCCTTCGCTGTCGGTCATAGTGTCCGGAATGCTTGTCAAGTAACCAGCCGGAAGTACAAAATATTCGGCGAGGGCCCCGGGAATGTCCGTTCCCAGCATGGGGCCTTTGGTGCAGAGATTCTCATACCCTGCCAGGCAGAGAGCACACTGGTGACAGGGTTCCCTGCCACAGCAGACAACGCGGTCTCCAACCTTTATGGAGTTGACGCCCTCTCCTACTTCAACAGCTTCACCACAAAATTCATGACCAAACATCTGCCGCGGCGATTCTTTTTCCAATAACTCGTTTAAATTACCGGAATATCCCCGGAAGTGTGATATTTCAGTTACACTCAACTGAACCGTCTTCACCTTCACCAAAACCCACCCGGGTTTAACCTTCGGCATCGGCACATCATCTAAACGCATGTCGCCAATTCCATAGACTCTCCAAGCTTTCATATCATTTCTCCGTTTCTTAATTTACCTGTCAGGTACAGCTAACAGTGAAATGTATAGCTGTTCCGATTTATGGTCCTCTTTTTTATAATCATCCAATCCATAGTTCTGCCATTCGGTTAACAGAATCAGACGCAAAATATACTTGCTTGATTAACTATGGCGACACAGTTTGTCTTTCGATATAAATAACGGGAAATTATTACTTATTCGATTTGGTAAAACTTGCAGAAATTTAGTGAATAGTATAAAATAACGGATAATATTTGTCAAGAAACCCTAATAAAATTCAGAAAAATTGATTATATGAAATATTTCTTGAATTTACAGTGACCACAACGTCGTGGTACGAGGCGTATAGAGACTTATTTTGTTGATTGCTATAAATAGTAGTAAACTGATATAAATTTTCTAATCAGGTTTCAAATTATCAAGTTATATGTCGGCATCTTTGTCGCTAATACGAGTTTGTGTAAATATGCATACGCCGGTTCGGGGATAGCAGGTATATTTATTTATATTGTGCGAATATGATAGAAAAGGAGAAAAATTATGGGATTTAATGTTGCTATAGTAACTGATATGATTATGCTGCCTAAGAACCTGCCTCAGAACATCGA
>JASFHJ010000097.1:0-5904 GCA_050123255.1 Dehalococcoidia bacterium | reverse complement strand
ACGACTATACGGCTTGAACAACCGGGGCTTTTGCTCCTCGGCTATGCCGATGCCGTGGTCGATTATCTCTACCAGTATCTCGGTCTCCCGGGCCCGCGCTCTCATGATGATATCCCGGCCTTCCGGGGAGAACTTGGTGGCATTGTTCAGCAAGTTCAACACGACCTGCTCCAGGCGCTGGCCGTCACCGCGTATCAGTGGGAGAGAAGGGGGTAATTCCATTTTAAGTTGCTGCCCTTTCTCCTGGATTATCGGGCTGATTTGCATGCCCGAACCGCGGAGCAAAGACTTGATATCAACCGGCTCCAGCTGTAACTCGATAGTACCGGTGCCCGTTTTGACGATATCCAGGAGGTCTGCAAGACGGTTTTCCAGGGTACCGGCGTTCCGGATGATGGTCTGAATAAGCCTTTCAAGCGATTTATCCGGGGAGTTTTCCAGTTCCTCCGCCAGCAGACCGGCAGCGGCGATTATGGAAGTTAGCGGTGTCTTCAGTTCATGACTGAGGGTGTCAATAAATCTCAGCCATTCTTCTTCCTTGGTTTCCAGAGCGGCCATGCGGGTACCACCTTCTATGCGGAACGATGAATTTAGTTAAAATTTAGCACTTTTCCGTTTCTACATCAAGTTACAGAACCAGTTGAAACGCGGGTGGAAGGCGCTGACATGCAGCAGGTGACCATGAGAAAAACGTGACTAATCGTTCGATTCTTTCGACATCCCCCGGGCGATGCTCTTAATCATGCTGAGAATGCCGATGACCGCACGTTGAACTTCAACGGGTTCCTCGGCCAGCATCCTGGCTACGTAGGGGTCGAGTTGTCGGCCGGTGTATCTTGGTCCGCTATCCTCGGCTACTCCGGAACCCTGCGGAGAGAGAAATCCCGCCAGAGTAAAGAGTTCGTCCTCGTCGAAGCCCAGCGGTTTGGCGATTTTACGCAGGATGCGTGCGGAGGGGAAACGCTCACCCCTTTCGATGCGTCCCAGGTGTGACGAAGACACCCCGGAGGCTTTGGACAACTCCTGAAGGGTAAGCGGGACCGTTATCCTCTGCTGCTTGAGTATGCGGCCGAGATCGTTATCACCGTAATCCATGTTTGATATTATAATTTGCCAAATGGCAAATGTCAACACTTTCCGGTGTCCATTTTGTGCAAATTACGTAATTAATTCACAGAAAATATCAACAGCTTCCTTGACGCACGGGATGGCTGTCCATATAATGGTGACGGATTATGGGTAACGTAAAAAACCCGTAATCATTCTTTTTACGCCTGAGAAAGGATAAAATCGTGCCGGATAAATACGATGTCATTATTGTTGGCGGCGGGCCGGCGGGTATATTCGCGGCGCTGCAACTGTCACAGGTAGAGGGCGTCAGTATCCTGCTGGTAGAGAAAGGCAAGGATATTGATAGTCGCCGTTGTCCGGTGCGCGATACCGATGGTCCCTGCATTGAATGTATGCCGTGCAACCTGGTCTGCGGACTGGGCGGCGCCGGCGCTTTTAGCGATGGCAAGCTGGTGCATTCTTCCCAGGTGGGTGGTTATCTCGGGGAATACCTCGGTGACGAAGCCATTGAGCGATTGATTAGATATGTAGATGATTTGTACCGGCAGTTCGGCGCCTCGGAGACCCTTTATGGCTCCGAGGACGAGAGCCGGAAAATCGGTCAAAAGGCGAGTGAGGCCGGTTTAAAGCTGATACCGACGCCGGTACGCCACATGGGTACGGAAAACTGCTACTCGGTGCTCAAAGCCATGCAGGAACACCTGACGCCCCTGATAGAACTTAAGATGAGCACCATGGCGGTGCGAACAATCGCTGAAAACGGCCGGGTTCTGGGAATCGAGACCGATGCCGGAGAGAAATACTACGCCGATTATGTGATACTGGCGCCGGGCAGGGAAGGCGCCGACTGGTTTTCGCGCGAAGCGGAAAGGCTCAACCTTACCATGCGGCATAATCCCATAGACGTAGGGGTGAGGGTGGAACTACCGGCAGCAGTGATGAAGGATATCACCGACGTGCTCTATGAGGTGAAACTGGAATATTATTCGAAAAGTTTTAACGACCGCATCCGGACTTTCTGCATGTGCCCTGCCGGCGAGGTGATAATGGAGTCGACGGGCGGCAGCGACCCGGTGGTAACGGTGAACGGACACAGCTACAGCGGCTGGAAAAGCGATAATACCAATTTTGCCCTGCTGGTGAGTACCAATTTTACCAGGCCCTTCCACGAACCGATTGCCTACGGCAAGTATCTGGCCAAGCTGGCTAACCTGCTGGGAGGCGGCGTCCTGCTGCAAAGATTAGGCGACCTCTTGGAGGGGCACCGTTCTACGCCGGAACGCATCGAGAAAGGAAAGGTGAGACCCAGTCTTACGAGCGCCACCCCGGGCGACCTGAGTTTCGCCCTGCCGTACCGGCACCTGACGGGTCTGATAGAAATGCTGCAGGCGATAGACAAGATGATTCCCGGGGTAGGCTCGCCGGACACTTTACTTTACGGGATAGAGGTGAAGTTTTATTCATTCCGGCCCAAACTGAGCTCCTGCCTGGAAACCGAGGTAACCAACATGTTCGCGGTCGGGGACGGCACCGGCGTCAGCCGGGGACTGGTGCAGGCTTCCGCTGCCGGGCTGGTGGCCGCCGTGGAAATATTGAGGAGAATAGACAGGGGATAGGAATATCTTTAACAGCTTCTTGACATAGTATTGAAAGCAATTTAAAATGTAATCAGCCATTTACAAAGTTACGGTACTCGGACTTGTTATCAGGGGTAAAAGCCGGAACGGCTGAGCCCCTGAAATATTGAGATAAGCTTTAAAAAATCGGAAGGGATGTGATGCTACTTGGCTGAAGTAACAGCTGGTGAAGAAGAGAGCTTCGACAGTTTACTGAAGCGGTTCAACAGAAAAGTGCAGCAGGACGGTATTCTGGCGGAACTGCGCCGGCGCGAGCACTACGAAAAGCCCAGTATCAAGCGTAAACGTAAGAAAGCAGCTAAGAAACGGGGCGCTGCCAAAGCCTTGAGAACATCGAGGCGATAGCCTGAAGGCGCCTTGTATTCCGTGATAATCAATATTGTTTACCCTATGTAAATGAATCAGGAAGCCAACCTTAAGCAGAAATTATCCGACGACCTTAAAGCGGCGATGAAGTCCGGCGATACGGTAAAACGTTCCACGCTCAGGATGCTGATGTCTGCCATCAACAACGCGGAAATCGCCAAAAAAGCCCCGCTGGGAGACAGCGACGTCCTCGGGATTATCGCCAAGGAAGTAAAACAGCACCAGGAAAGCATTGCTTCTTTCAAAGAGGGGAACCGGCCGGACCTGGTGGAGAAGGAAGAGGCGGAGATGGCGATTCTCCAGGAGTATCTGCCCGAGCAGATGTCCCGCGATGACATCATAGTCGAAGCCAGGCAGGTAATCGCCGATATCGGTGCGCAGGGACCGGGTGACAAGGGCAAGGTGATGCAGCAGCTGATGCCGAAGATGAAAGGCAGGGCGGACGGGAAAGAGATTAACGAGATAGTCACGGAGCTGCTGAGCCAGTAGCTTTATTCCAGGTTATCGAATATCAGTATATCCCTTATTTTAGCATCCCCGGCGGTATATCTCTTGATTATCTGCTGTGCGTTTTCCGGGTCTTCGCTGATAAGTTCCGATATCTTGGTTAATAACGACAGCGCCCTGACTTCCACATCGTTCCTGCCTTTGTTGAGTCCGTACCACCAGGCTCCGGCGCCGACGGCTAAACATGCCAGTATTCCCCAGAGAAATCCCATCGAGACCTCCGTATTAACTTAGTCAACTCTTGGTTTTTAGGGCTCGGTCCATTTCAGCCCGTAATTTGTTCGTATCGGTAGTAGTTTCTATTATAGACCACGGCAGGTACTGATGGGTATCCCACTTTTGGCCTATATAATAGTCCGTGTCAAGCTCGTATTCGTTAACGGCTTTGCGCCAGGCAGACAGAGATACCCGGTCGATGCCGGCTAGTGCCCGGGATAGACGGGAATCTCCACGGGAGAGGACACCCTGTATCCGGCTCCAGGCCGGGCTTTCCGTTTTCAGGATAATTCCCCGTGCCGGAAGCTGTTTTTTCAAAGCATCGATACGCCCGGATAGCATTCCTGGAGGAGCCATGGGCAGCCATTGAAACGGCGTCCCGGCCTTGGGAACGAAAGGAGCGAAATTCAGGTTAAGCCGGGTATTACCCCGGTGTTTGTCCAGTCTGGCTTTTACCGCCAGTGCCAGGTTGACGAGTTCTTCGATATCTTCATCGGTTTCCGCAGGCAGGCCGATCATGAAATACAGCTTGAGATTTCTAAAGCCGTTCTTTCCCACCGCGTCCGCTACCCTCAGGATGTTATCTTCGGGGATGTCTTTGTTAATCACGCGGCGTAACCGGGCGGAGCCGGCTTCCGGGGCCACGGTAATCGTCCGGGCGTTGCCCCGAGCCAGCTTCTCGATGATTTCACCGGAGAGAGAGTTAATCCGCAGGGAGCTGATGGAAATGCCGGCGCCTGATTTGAGCAGTCCGTCCAATAACGCCGAGATATCCGGGTGGTCGGTCACGGCGGGGCCCACCAGCCCGATACGCTTTCCTTGCTTCAAACCTTCTTCAGCCCGTTCCAGGAGGCGATTAACTTCGCGGAAACGCATCGGTGAGAAGACACAATTCACCAGGCAGAAACGGCAGCCATGCTGACAGCCGCGTTCGACCTCGATGAGGAACAAATCGCCTAATTCCGTGTCCGGTGTCAGAATAACCGAGTTAACCGGAAAGTCATCCAGGTCTTTTGCCCACTGCCGTACGATTGGTTTTGGCGGGGTTTGCGAAGGTACGTAGATTCCCGGCAGGTCGGCCAGAGTTTTCAATAAATTATCGCGTGGATTATTCAGTCCTTCGGATATCTCCGGCAGCATGGCCGGTAAAATCGGTTCGGCTTCACCGATGCAGAGACAATCGAAAAACAGCGAAAGCGGCATGGGATTGGCGGTAATGCAGGGGCCGCCGGCGATTACCAGGGGATGTCTTTCCTCGCGTTCGGCGGCGTATTCAGGAATACCGGCGGCTTTCAGGACGGGCACGACGTTAAAATAGTCGAGTTCGTAGGAAACGGAGAAAGCCAGCACGGAGAAATCGCTCAGAGGACGGCCTGATTCTATCGACAGGGGCGGCGCGTTCTTTCCTGATTTGTTTCCTTCCCAAAAGAATCTTTCGCAGACCACGTCATCGTAATCGTTGAGAAGCCGGTAAATGGCGTGAATCCCGAGGTTGGACATGCCGAGGTAATAGGAGTTGGGGTAGATAAGAGCTACGGGTAGTTTGCCGCCCCAGTCCTTGATAACGGGACCGGTTTCCCTTTTCAGAATATCCCGCGGCGCCCTGGTTGCTCTGTTTCTTCCCGGCATGTCCAAATTATATCGCCTTTGGTGTCGAATTACTATACGTGGTTTGCTTGCGGGTATCTGAATACGGGTGATATAATTGGCGAGTAATGCCCCGCCGGAAATCCAGGAGTTAGTGATGAAAATCAGTCGTGAAGATGTTTTACATATCGCCCGTCTGGCGCGTATCGCACTTACCGAAGAGGAAATAACCCGGCTCAGCGAGCAGCTTTCCGATTTGCTGGGGAATTTCGAGATATTACAGCAGGTCAATACGGAGAATGTCCCCCCGACCGCGCAGTCGGTAGAGCTGGAAAGCGTTATGAGGGATGACAAATCGAGGCCGTCATACTCCCCGGAGGACATCCTGGCTAACGCGCCGCGGAAGGATGAGAATTGCTTTAGAGTAAAGCCGGTACTGGAATAGTGGTATCGATGTGCCTGAACAAAACGAAGTAAAAATCGAGAAGCTTTATAAAAAGGGGCTTTTCCTCGAATATTT
>JASFHJ010000096.1:0-5920 GCA_050123255.1 Dehalococcoidia bacterium | reverse complement strand
GGAAACGATATGGCACGTCTCCTTACCGGCGGCGCTTTCCGGAATAACCGCCGCGGTCATGCTGGGAGTGGGAAGGGCTATCGGAGAAACCATGACAGTGCTTATGGTAGCCGGCGGCGCGCTGGCAGTACCCGTCTCCCCCACCGAACCCATGATGCCGATGACGGCGGCAATCGCTTCGGGGATAGGTAATGCGGTAAGGGGTGGGCTGCAGTACCAGGCGCTTTTCGCCATCGGCTTGGTTTTATTCTTACTCACCCTGTTTGTTAACCTGATCGCCGACCGGGTGCTGGAGCAGCAGAAAAGGAAGTTCCGGAGATAATCATGAAAACAGTAATGACATCCCGGCAGGTATCCCAGCGGACGGCATTCACCCTGCTTATCGTGGCTACGGCTGTCGTGGTGATACCGGTTATCTTTATCATCGTATATATAATCATCAACGGCGCCGGTGCCATTACCTGGGACTTTCTATCGCAGTCGCCGATGCAATCCGGCAGAGCGGGCGGTATCCTCCCGGCTATCCTGGGCACTTTCTACCTGATGCTGGGCACGATAATCGTCGCTTTGCCGCTGGGTATTATGGCGGGTATCTATCTCAGCGAGTACGCCCGTGATAACTGGCTTACCCGCACGGTGAACATGGCTATCGTGAACCTGGCGGGCGTGCCGAGTATCGTTTACGGTCTCTTCGGGCTGGGAGTATTCGTGCTGATGTTTCAATTCGGCATGTCGCTGATTTCGGCCAGTCTGACACTGGCCTGCCAGGCGCTGGCGATGACGGTTACGACTTCACGGGAAGCCATTTTAGCCGTGCCCCGGGAGTACCGCGAGGGTAGCCTGGCAATAGGCGCTACAAGATGGCAGACCATCTGGAACGTGGTCCTGCCGCAGGCCAGACCGGGCATCATCACCGGGGCGGTACTGGCGATGAGCCGGGCGGCCGGCGAGACCGCGCCGATTCTGGTGGTGGGGGCGGCGTTTTTCCTGCCCGGACTGCCGCAGTCACCCCTGGACCAGTTTATGGCGCTGCCTTATCACCTTTATACGGTAGCAGAACAGGTTTCCCTGATACCCGAAACGACAAAATGGGGCGTAGCCCTCGTGTTACTGGCAGTGGTGCTTTCCTTTAACGTTCTCGCCACCATCATCCGGCTGCGTTCCCGAAGACGGAGGTACAGCACATGACCATCAATCTGGATATGAAAAGCAGAAATTTCACGTCTAACGGTGATATCAGAATAAGCACCCGGAATCTCAACCTGTATTACGGAGACTTCCAGGCGTTGCGCAACATAAGCCTGGATATCCCCAAGAACGCCATCACCGCCATCATCGGGCCCTCCGGCTGCGGTAAATCCACCTTCCTGCGGCTGTTCAATCGTATGAACGACCTGATTACCGGCGTCAAGGTCGAAGGCACGGTGGAACTCGATGACGTGAACATCTACGATAAGGAAATAGACGTGGTGGAGCTGCGAAAAAGGGTGGGCATGGTATTTCAGAAGCCCAATCCCTTCCCCATGTCCGTCTACGAAAACGTGGCCTACGGGCCCAAGCGGCACGGCAGGAGAAGTCGGCTGGAACTCGAGGATGTGGTGGAACAAAGCCTGAAACGGGCGGCGCTCTGGGACGAGGTAAAAGACAAGCTGGGACAATCCGCCCTGGCGCTTTCCGGCGGACAGCAGCAGAGGCTTTGTATCGCCCGGGTTCTGGCAGTGGAACCGGAGGTAATCTTAATGGACGAACCCTGCAGCGCCCTCGACCCGATAGCTACCCTGAGAATAGAGGAGTTGATGCGAAGCCTCGCGGAGAATTACACTATTGTTATCGTTACCCATAACATGCAGCAGGCAGCCAGGGCCTCGGACATGTCGGCTTTCTTCATGATGGAGGAAGACAGGGCCGGAGTACTGGTAGAATACGGCGCCACGGCACAGGTGTTCACCAATCCCGGGAACAAACAAACCGAGGACTATATTACCGGCAGGTTCGGATAAAGCGGGATGGAGGTAAGAAAATGGAAATAAGGACAGCGTTTCATAAAAGTCTCCGGGAAATCCAGAACGATGTACTGGCGATGGGCAGTATGGTGGAGAAAGCCATCAGCCGTTCTATCGAGGCATTAAAAGAGCGTGACCTCGGCACAGCGCGAGAGGTGATAACCGAAGATAAAAAGGTGAATGATATGCGCTATACCATCGAGGAGAAATGCGTTCAGCTTATCGCCACCCAGCAGCCGATGGCAGGCGACCTGCGCGCTATTATCTGCGTTCTCCACATCATCACCGAGATAGAAAGAATCGGCGACCACGCCGAGGGAATCGCCAAGATTGTGGTAATGATTGGTGACGAACCTCCGCTGAAACCGCTAATCGATATCCCGCGAATGGCGGAAATAGTCAAGGGTATGCTGCACAGCAGCCTGGATGCCCTGATAAACCGCGATGCCGAAGCCGCCAAGGAGATAATCGTCGAAGATGACGAAGTAGATGATCTCTACGACCAGGTTTTTCGTGAATTACTCACGTTTATGGCCGAGGACCCGAAAACGATTACCCGGGCCACCCGCCTTATCTGGGTGGCACACAACCTGGAACGCAGCGCCGACCGCGTAACCAATATCTGCGAAAGAGTCGTTTACCTGGTAACCGGCAAGATGGAGGAACTGGATATCTCCAAATACTAGTAGCTGGCCTCGCATTTATTTACCGGTGTTCTTCGGGACGGCTTATCGTGCAGATAATCCCGCCGGGACAGCTTTCGCATTTCTCGCATTCAAGCTGAAGGGTGGTGTGGCTTATCTCAAAGTCACGTGCCAGTAACCGATTAACGGCTTCGATAATGTCGGCGCTCTTACTCACCGTTTGTTCCTCGATAATCAAATGGGCGCTGAGGGCATAAATTCCGGAAGTAATCGTCCACACATGTATATCATGCACGTCTTCAACGCCCGGTACATCTTTCATCATCTTGACTATGTCGTCAATCTGAATATGTCCGGGAACGGCTTCCAGCAGGATATCCGTAGATTCTCTGACAATTCTAATTGCCCCCCAGAGGATAATTACGCCGATGATAACAGCGATAATGGAGTCGACTGCGTACCACCCGGTAACCGCAATAATGATGCCGGCTACAATGACGCCTACCGATGATATAGTATCCCCCAATATATGCCAGAAAGCCGCCCGGATATTCAAACTGCCGTGGCGCATTCTCCGCAGCAGTAAAATAGCGGCAACGTTAGCGATCAGACCGACAGCCGCCACGGTTATCATTACCGGGGTCTGCACCTCCGGCGGAGTGAAAAATCTCTGGTAGGCTTCATAAAATATGTAGATGGACACCAGCACCAGGATGGTGCCGTTCGCCAGGGCGGCCATAATTTCGGCGCGATGATACCCGTAGGTTTTATCCGGCGTCGGTGGCCGCCTGGCTAGAGTGATGGCAAACAGACTCAATCCCAGAGCCAGGGCATCCACCAGCATATGACCGGCATCGCCCAGCAGTGCCAGACTGTTACTCAGGATACCGCCGATAATTTCGACGATCATTATACCCAGGACAATAACCAGAGTAACCTGCAAAGGCCGGGTTCCCCGGTGGTTATGACGGCTCATTTCACCGTTATGGTTACGCATTTCCCCAGAACCCCGGATGATTTCTCCTCGACATATCCGGGTATATTGTATAACGCCTGCCCGGAAAATTGCTGTGATATAAATCATATGGTAACGATAATTGGTACTCGCTCGGATTATTTTATATAATTACGATATATCTGAATAAGCAGGCTGTTTTTATTATTACGTTCCCTTTCAGGACGTGTAATGAAAACGAAAGGAGAACCATGGCAGAATCGAAGTACGGTAAATATATCTGCACGGAGCTTAAAGAGGGTGTGGTGATGCCCGGCTTTAAAGGCGACCAGAAAATCGGGCAGGGATACCGTGACGGTTACCGCATGGGACTGGAACACGTCATCTGGATGGATGCCGACGTGATTCCGGGAGCCATTTACGCCGAGTGCACCTGGCAGTGGCCTTCCACGATGAAAGACCAGCAACCGAGGATTATCACCCCGGAAACGCTGAAAAAGATGAAAGACGCCCCCGGCATTACGCCCCACGCCCACCCCTTCGTTGAACTTTTCTGCTACTTCGGCACCAATATGGACGACCCCGGCGACCTCGGTGGCGAGATTGAGTTCTGGCTGGAAGACGAGGAATTCCGGCTAACCCGGAGCTTCATGGTCTACATCCCCGCCGGCATGAAACACTGCCCCCTGATATTCCACCGCATGGACGCCCCCATGTTCCACCTGACCCTGGGTTCGGGACACTATTACGAGTAAATCCCCGCCCTGTCCGGACTACATTGCCACTGAAGAAAGAGGGAATAAAATGTCTGAAAAGAAAAACGCCAAAAACGTAGTCGATTATGATAAACCGCCGCAGGATTTACCGGGACACCGGCTGAAGGTAGACCCTGAATACGTGAAAAATATCGTTCATGTCGGGCCGGATACGGTTCCCGACGCCCGGTTCTACAGCGAAGCCAAGTGGATAATGCCCGGTTCCGAGAAAGAGATAAAAGAAACCGAATCGCACACCCACGAATTCGGGGAGCTCATCGGGTGCTTCGGCTTCAACTACGATAATATTCAGGACCTCGGCGCCGAGGTCGAGTTCACGGTGGATAACGAGACCTACACCATCACCAAAAGCTTCGCTTCCTTCGTCCCGGCGGGTGTCCAGCACGGACCGCTGATTTTCCGTAACGTGAAGCGCCCTATCTTCCACTTCATCGCTGCCGACAGCGAAAAGTACGATTAACCGGCGGCAACAATGACCAACCGGGGGTCAGGGACCGGGGCACCGCTTATACCCTCACCCCCCTCTCCTGATATATCTTTTCCTTCCCGGTCTACCCTAGATATTGACAAAATCTGTTATAACTGTTATAGTATATATATATCAGTATTGCAGATATCCAGATGTTGATTTCCATTAACGAGAAAGATACCCGCCCGATCTACCTGCAGATAATCGGGCAGATTAAAGAGCAGGTAAGTAACGGCACGCTCAAACCCGGTAACGAACTGCCCTCGGTCAGGGAGCTGGCGGACAGTCTCGGTATCAATATGCATACCGTCCGCAGCGCTTATCTGAAACTTCGCGACCAGGGAATCATCAACCTGCGGCTGGGCAGAAAAGCCAGGATAGCGGATTTACAGCCATCGTCCCGGGCGGCTTTCACTCCCAGCGATATCAAAGAACGTCTTAAAGAAGTCATCATCGATGCCCTGCTGGCGGGACTATCGCCCGATTATCTGCGGAAACTGGTCGATCAGCAGCTGGAGCAAATTAACAAGGAGTGGAGTGGATAGATGAACACCAAGCTGATACATCCTTTATGGGTACATCTCCCCGCCGTGGCGGCGCTGCTGACTCTTCTTATTTACCTGGCTACCGCCGGTTCCCTGCCTGCGGAAGCGCCCGTTCATTTCGGTTTCGGCGGCGAGCCCAACCGGTACGGCTCTCCCTGGGAGGTCTTCGGGCTGACCATCGGACTCTCGGTGCTTTACATCCTTATTTCCGTTATCCTGGACGAACTATGGGCCAGGCAGGAAACGAAGAAAAGCTTCAACTGGCTGTCGCTTTTCGACGACCTTTTCGTGGGGCTGATTACCGGGGTCAGTTTCGGCTACCTAGCTTTCTTGAAGTCGGACTCCGCCGCCTTCGAGTTCCCGCTGGGTTATTTCTTTCTCTTCGGCGGGGCTGCCACCGTTCTGGCGATAATCCTGGATAAATTCAGACCCTACCGTCCCTATTCCACCGAAAAACCCGTTGAAGAAAGCCCGGAACTGGAGGAGGAAATCGTCAGGAGCCTGAAAGAACAATCTTCAACGGGTTTT
>JASFHJ010000095.1:0-5989 GCA_050123255.1 Dehalococcoidia bacterium | reverse complement strand
GTCGATGAGGATGGCTATTACTTTTTGTCGGGCCGTTCCAGCGACATGATTATCCGCGCCGGTGAAAATATATCGCCGGAGGAACTGGAAAACGTTATCCGCGAGCATCCCAAGGTAGAGGATGTCGCCGTTATCGGGGTGCCCGACGAGACCTGGGGCGAAGAACCCCGCGCCGTGGTTATTCCCAAGAAGGGCGAAAAGCCCACCGAGGAAGAAATCATGGAGTGGTGCCGCAAGGGGCTGGCCAGCTTCAAACGACCCCGCAGCGTGGTTTTCGTGGATGACCTCCCCCGCAATCCGATGGGCAAGCTCGTCAAACGCGAGATAAGGGAGAAATACGGCCAACCGTAATAAACCTGAGAATCCAGATAATTATCCCCCTCTCATGCGGGAGGGGGATTTTTCTATACCTGTTTTTACTATTTGGTCTGTCTTAATCCCTTTATGATTAGAGGCAAAAAGAAAAACCCGACCGCTCCCGAAAAAGCAGTCGGGTTTCCGAACTAACTAATTATTGAATAGTCTATTATCAACTATTCGGCAGCTCGCATCATAGCTATGACGGTATCACCATCCTCTTCAGCCATCCAGATCATCGCGGCATCTTTTTCACTATTTTTGGTATAGTAACCGTAGGCAGCTTCCATGATGTCCATCCACATCATTTCATCCCATCCGTTATCAGGCATCTTATCTTTATAGAAATCAACTACATCCCCTATATCATCGCCGGTTTCATAGTAGCGCCATTCCACTTTGGAATAATCCCCCTCGTCCGCAGGTATGGACCAGGAGCCTTTCTGAATCTGATCGGCGCCGCCATAGACAGGCATGTCATTCCAGGTAAGTCCGCCTCCACCGTTACCCGATGACTGGGTTGTCGTTGGTTCCTCGGAGGTGGTTTCGGTGGTAGTTTGAGTTTGTTGAGTGGTGGTTGTCGAGGTTTCTTCGGAGTCACCGTTACCTCCGCAGGCACCGACGGCAACCATGGCAACTATGGCGAGTGATAAAAATATTAGCGAGATTTTTTTCATGAATTCTCCTTTACATTCCTGTAATTTATTACTCAGGCCCGAATGTTATAATAATGTTAAGTCTTTTGGTTACTACAAGTCAACTATATTTGACGACGATTTCCATGTTTTGAGTTGTATTATATTGATTATGGTATTGTTTACAGTATCGGGTACCCGGTATAATAAGCTTGTAACTGTTTTGACATAATGTTATAAAAAGAGAATCAACCATCATGCGGATTATCACCAGGTTATACATTCATCTGAAAAAGCTGAACGTTCACAGCGCTCTTGCCCTGGCGGGAATGGCGGGACCCGTGATACTGGTTGTCACTGATCTCACGGCGGCTTTTTCCACTCCCGGTTACAGTCTGGTGGAGCATTCAATCAGCAGCCTGGCGTTGTCGGATATAGGTTGGGTGCAGTCCATCGGTTTCCTGGCCATCGGTTTGCTGGTGGAAATTTTCGCTGCCGGTCTGCTTTTCAATATCCGGGATCACAGGGGGTTTCACCTCAGCATAGCCTGCCTGGCGATAATCGGTTTCGGTATGTTGATGCTGGGGGCTTTCCGCACCGACCCCGTTAATACGCCGGATACAACCGAAGGTATCATTCATAACATGGTCGCTACGGGAGTTTTCTGGCTGTTCCCCTTTACCGTCCTTCTTATGTCCCGCGCTCTAAAACATGACTGGAACTGGGAAGGTCTGTACAAATATGCCGTCGTTACCGCGATATTGGCTTTCATTCTGGTAATAATCGTCGCCATCCTCGATGATGCTTCATCCACCTGGTTCGGTCTGGCGGAGCGGATACTGGTGGCGAACATGATATTATGGGTTCTGGTGATGGGTTGCCGGCTGCTCCGCATATCGTTTACCCGTGTCCGGAGTTAGGCATCTGCTATAATCGTTTAATATGGATACGTTTCTGGAAATATTGAAGTGGATAGGTATCGCGCTGGCGGCGGGGTTTGTCGGATATTTCGGGCGTATCCCCGCCGGGATGCTGCTGGACAAGATATCCGGACGGGGTAAGGGTACGCCGGAAAAGGAACAGTCCGTGGTGTCCGGGGATGCTTCGGTTGAAGAACTGAAAACCCGGCGGAAAATAGAGAAAAAGAAAGCCAAGCAGGCCGTGAAAATAACCAAGAAAATGGAAAAAGAACAACCGCCTTAACTTGACGGTATTTTTACACTTTAGTATTATCATTAGGGATAAAATAGTGTGTATTTCGGGTAGATTATCTTGTTTTTCGGGGAGTTAGGATAGATTTATGATAGTAGAGATGAAGACCGGCGCCTCCCGGGAGGAAGTCGATGCCGTTGTCGAGAAAGCCAGGTCGTATGACCTCGACGTACAGCTGAACCTGGGCACGGATAAAGTGGTCGTGGCTATCCTGGGGAGTAACACCGGTCAGCTTTCTACGGATATATTCGCCGTACTGCCGGGTGTTGAATCCGTCACCCGTATCATGAAGCAGTACAAGCTTGCTTCGAGGGAGTTTAAACCCCGGGGCAGCCGGGTAAGGTGTGGTGATATCGAAATAGGTGGCGACCGCATTGTGGTCGTTGCCGGGCCCTGCGCGGTAGAGAGTGAGTCCCAGCTGATGGAAGCCGCCAAAGTAGTCCGGGATGCTGGAGCTACCATCCTGCGCGGCGGTGCCTTCAAACCGCGTACTTCGCCTTTTAGCTTTCAGGGATTGCAGAAAGCAGGTCTGGAAATGCTGGCAAAGGTCAAGGAAGAAGTGAATATGCCCGTAGTTACCGAGGTAGTAGAGCCGAACGTTGTTGAACTGGTCGCTGAATATGCCGATTTGTTACAAGTCGGCTCGCGGAATATGCAGAACTACGCCCTGCTGAGCGCTGCCGGCAAAAGTCATCGGCCGGTGGTTTTGAAACGGGGTTTTTCCTGCACGATTACCGAATGGCTGACCGCCGCCGATTATCTGCTGGCTGAAGAAAGCGATGTTGTCCTCTGCGAACGGGGTATCCGCACCTTTGAAGACAGTGTCCGGTTTTCTATGGATATCTCCTCGATACCCGTGCTGAAAAAGTCGAGTCATCTGCCGGTTATCGTCGATCCCAGTCATGCCGCCGGCCACTATTCTCTGGTGCCCGCCATTGCCAAGGCAGCCGTGGCCTCCGGGGCTGACGGACTACTCATAGAAGTTCATCCGAATCCCACGGAAGCTCTCGTCGACGGGCTGCAATCTCTTTCGCTTTCCGATTTTAAGCGTCTCATGAAAGAGCTAAAGGTAATTGCCGAGGCAGTCGGCAGATATATTTAGACTTACCGGTTGTTCCGGATTTGTGCCAGGTGATTAAAGACTTCTTTGTACTTGAGTTGGACGGTATTTCCATCGTCGGGCAGAGTTACATCCCCGACGATGATTCCGGTTATCCCCCGGTTTGTCTCTGCCACGGTGTGCCGTCCGGCAACGCTCCCGAACCCGGTGACGGAGGTTATCCGGAACTGGCGGAACGCATCTGTCATGAGAACTACCCGGTCTTTTTCTTTAATTTCAGGGGTGCCGGAGACAGCGGCGGCAACCTGGACATGCCCGGCTGGACCCGTGATTTACAGGCGGTTGCCGATTACATACTCGGGTTGGATACGATCCGCAGCGACCGGCTGTACCTGGTGGGATTCAGCGGCGGGGCGGCAACTTCGGTATACGTAGCCTCAAAAGATAGCCGTATTTCCGGCGTGGCGGCCTGCGCTTGTCCGGCTGATTTCTCCCTTTTTCAGGAACGCGGTGATGCCCAGACTATCGTCGATAATTACCGAACGATAGGCGCTATCCGCGACCCCGATTTCCCGGAATCGGCGGAAGCCTGGCTCGACTCTTTTAAATCCGTTACGCCGGAAGACCACGTTGCCGGGATAGCGCCCCGTCCGCTCTTAATCGTTCACGGCAGCGAGGACGACGTAGTACCGGTAAGCCATGCTCACCGCCTTTTTAAAAAGGCGGGAGAACCGAAAAAGATGGTAATAGTAAATGGAGCCGGTCACAGGCTCCGCCGCGAGCCTGAAGTAATCCGGGCGGTACTCGACTGGTTACGGCAAATTAGAGGGTAAAAACGTTTGACCATTCGCGGAAGAATGGGATATAATTAATAGTAGACAGATAGTCAAGACGAACTTAAAGGCAGGTTATCTTGCACGAGTCTTGCGCCATTTTTGGAATTTACTCCCCGAATGAAGATGTTGCCCGTATCACCTTTTTCGGATTATTCGCCCTCCAGCACCGCGGTCAGGAAAGCTCAGGAATAGCCACCGCCAACGGTAAGAGAATTCACCTTTATACCGGCATGGGACGGGTTTCCAATGTTTTCAGCGAGGACTCTTTAACGCAGCTTACCGGTCACATCGCCATCGGTCACAACCGTTATTCCACATCCGGTTCCAGCCGCGCCGCCAATGCGCAACCTATCCTGGTCGGTAACGGTACTTCCGCCATGGGCGTTGCTCACAACGGCACTATCATCAACGCGCAGTACCTTCAGCAGGAACTCGTCGAACAGGGATACGTCTTTCGCAGCAGCACTGATACCGAGGTTATCGCCAACCTGATTCTTTCATCCCCGGAGCACGAATTCGTCGATAAAATCAAGTATGCCATGGGACGGCTTCAGGGCGCCTATTCGCTGGTGATTGTCACCCGTGAGGAATTATACGCTATACGCGACCCCTTCGGCGTGCGCCCGCTCTGCTTCGGTAAGCTGGACGGCGGTTTTGTCGTCGCCTCCGAGACCTGCGCCCTGGACCATATCGGCGCCGAGTCCGTGGTAGAAATCAAACCCGGCGAGATTTACCAGATAAATGGTAACGGCGTGCAAAAACATGCGGTAGCTTCCACGAGAAGCGCTTTGTGCGTATTTGAATATATTTACTTCGCCCGGCCGGACAGCCTGATTAACGGTAAATTACTTTATCCCGCACGCCAGGCGATGGGATTCGGACTGGCGCGCGAACATGACGTCGATGCGGACATGGTCATGGGAGTGCCGGACTCGGGTACCGCCGCCGCCATGGGATATGCCCAGGGGTCGGGGATACCGATTGCCGAAGGGCTGATAAAAAACCGTTACGTGGGGCGTACTTTCATCGAGCCGGACCAGCGTATGCGCGACCTCGGCGTGAAGATGAAATTCAATCCGCTGCCGCAGATGCTTGACGACCGCCGCCTGGTGGTCGTCGACGATAGTATCGTCCGCGGCACGACGACCCCCAGCGTGGTAAAAATCCTCCAGAAGGCTGGCGCCAGAGAGGTGCACATGCGTATCTGTGCCCCGCCCATCAAATACCCCTGCTTTTTCGGCGTGGATATGGCTACCCGGGGAGAATTGATTGCCGCTCAAAAATCTGTACCTGAAATCTGCGAGTATATCGGCGCTGACTCCCTCGGCTATCTCAGCATCGACGGGCTCGTGGAGGCGGTAGGTTTACCCCGGGACAACTTCTGCCTGGCCTGTTTCACCGGGGATTACCCTATCCCGGTGCAGCTGGAGATGGACAAACTGGCTCTGGAACAGAAGGTTGCCGCCGCTGCCGGCGAGTTCTGTGATGCCATCGAGGATGCTTAGTTGCGTTCTCCGGTCGGACTAGGCTCTCCATAATATCCGCAGGATTTCACCCATTTTCGGAGCCTTGCCGTACATCAGAAGGAAAGCCCGGAAAGACTTGGCAGCCAGCCAGAGTCCCCCGACAATCCCGATGAGCAGCAGGATTATGCTGACGACTATTTCCCAGATAGCAATCTCGGACAGCCCCATGCGTACGAATATGGACATGGGGGCAGTAATGGGGAACAGGGTTAAAATTGTACCGATGACGTGGTCCGGATGGTCTCTTAAGAAGATGACACCGATGTAAAAGGGAAGAATCGCCGGTAGTATCAATATCACCGATAGCTGGGTGCCTTCCTTGGCGGTGGCGGCGATGGCGCCCATGCCGGCCATTATCACCGC
>JASFHJ010000094.1:0-5999 GCA_050123255.1 Dehalococcoidia bacterium | reverse complement strand
CGTCAGCACGAGGTCGGCGTTCTTCAGGAACGGGGCGTCGGGGGGCACCAGTGTTAGTTGCACCGGCCAGTGACCCAGCTGCGACGGTATGGTTTCCTTCGGAGCGGTAGCCGCGACCGCAGCTGATTGTTCCGCCGGTCTTTCAAAGCTGGTAACGGTAGCCGAGGAACATCCGCAGGCTAAAGTATCCTCACCCGCCTGTTCTTTCAGATGCTCTTCAACAGCCGCTTCATTAAAGTCTTCCGCTTCCCTTTCCTCGATGCTGATAGCGCCTTCGGGGCAATCCAGGCAGTTACCCAGCCCGTCGCAGTATTTCTCGCTGATTAATCTGGCTTTACCGTCGATAATCTCCAGGGCTCCTTCGGCGCAGGAGATAATACAGGCTCCACAGCCGGTACATTTATCTTCGTCAATTTTTACTATCTTCCTGGTAGTTTTCGTTACCATTTCTTATCTCCTGTCGACATTAATCTCTATCACCCATCAGTGCCTTCCACCTCTCCTCACCCAGACACTGCCTTGCCGAGGAACACCATTCGATGCATGAAGGGGTTTGTTCTTTATAAACGTATTCACCGCATTTCTTACACTTTATCCGGAGTTCGTCGGAGAACATTTCCACCTCGTTACCGCAGTTCTGGCATTTATACATCGCCGCCCTCAGGTTCCTGATATCCTGTCCGGGGCATTTCGCATCCATTCTCACCACCTCCTTGAGTGATGATAATTTTCCTTAATCCTAACTATATTACTCAACAATACTGAAAGCAGGCTATGACATAAGTCACAACAGTTGTAGAAAACGGAAGCTAACTACCATATTATTCGTATAGTTTTCGTATTATGTTACGAAATGATGCGTCGGTAAGTAAATCGGTATTATCACTGAATATATCGATACTCCCGATGAGACTTGGTCTGGTTAGCGGTTTTATCTGCGGATCGGTAATTGTATCAATAATTACGGCAGCTATTTTTTCACCCTGAATCACCATAAACGGTTGACTCCAGAAAGGTGACGCTTCAGTGAGAACCGGAGCAGTAATTTCAAGGCTGTTATGCATTTTCAAGAGAGTGGTACCGGCACTACAAAAATATCCTTCACGCTCTTCCCGGCTCCCGGCTTTGAGTATGCCGTAGATAGCCGGTTCCAGTGCAGCTGCAGAATTCAGCCTTAAAAAAGCGGTACCGAACCACTTAGCGTAAGGTGGGTAGTCCTTTTCCATAAAATATGCCAACCTCATGATGTCACGTACCAGGCGTGAGGCAATGATGCTGGAGCCTATCTCGTCACCGATATCACCGGCTCTTCCCATCAGGTGTTCCTCCTGCCCAATTCTGGTCCACGTTGCCGCCAGTAGATATAGCCATACTTCGTGAGGATACCAGGAGAATCTTTTTATAACATCCTTCAGTCCAAGGTCATCATAAAAAACCTTACCGGATGTGATAGAACGTAGTTTTTGCTGAGGGATGGTCAGCCAGTCGATTGGTTCCACCCTATCCTGAATATTGATATTCATATAATCGGTAAAAAATCCTGCTATGGTGTAAATCTCAACGCGATGGTTAACCGGATTCGAGGCCACCGGTTGCAGTGTCTGCGTGCCTTTATCATCCGGATCGGGCTCGGAGAAATTGGTTGAGTAGCCCCGGTAAGTAGTGGGCAGCTTTTGACTCAAAACTTCAAGGATATTATCACACTCTTTTTCGTAATCATCAGGTTCCAGAAACATCATCACCCGTGGACCCCAGTGATGGTCGGTGGACATTTCCGTATCGAAGCCGAGTACCTCGGATCCGCTACCGATTAGAGCCGCCGAGTATTTTATACCCGGAAATTGAGCATTAAGAACCGGTTGAACTTCATCCCGGTAAAAACCTTCCGCTAGAAGCACGCCCGGTATATATGGTGGCTTTTCTGACATCAATACACTATCCTGTTGAACTTAATTCATTATATCATAACAATCAGTTTACTTTGATTTTGTTTGACTTACGCCGTATAAAATGCTATATAAAAATGTAACCGCTTTTACGGAGGATTACCGATGAAAATTACCAGTATCGAATGCATACCCCTGTCTATCCATTTTGTAAAACCTATCGTCATGTCGGGCGGGGCTGCCGCTTGTTCCGACGCCGTTCTGCTGAAAATACACACCGACGAGGGCATCACCGGCATTTCCGAAACCGGCGATACCTCCATGTGGTACATGGGAGAGAGCCAGGACTCCATACTGTACAACATCGTTAACGTCTTCGGACCGCAGATACTGCTCGGGGAAGACCCCTTCAACATCGAGAAAATCGTGGCCAGGATGGATAAAGCCGTCAAGCTCAATAATCAATCGAAAGCGGTGGTCGACCACGCTTTGCACGACATCATGGGCAAGGCGCTGGGCGTTCCAGTTTATAAATTACTGGGCGGCCTCTGCAACGAAAAGATACCCCTGGGATTCGTGATGTCGTCCGGCAGTGCCGATGTCGTAGCCGATGAGGGTTTGAGCCTGATCAAAGCCGGATTCAAGTGTCTGAAATTGAAGGTCGGCGCCGGAACCATCGAAGAAGACGTTGAAATGGTCGCCGAACTGCGGAAAGCGGTCGGTAACGATATCAAGATAATGATAGACGCCAACGGCGGCTGGAACTACTTCCAGGCGCTGCGGATGCTGAAGAAGGCAGCCAGATACGATATCTACATCGCGGAACAACCCGTTCCCTACTGGGACATGGACGGCATGGCCAGGCTGCGCCGCAACGTGGAAATGCCCGTTTTCGCCGATGAAGCCGCCAAGGAGTTGAACGACCTGATAAAACTCACGCAGCGCGACGCCGTGGACGGTTTTTTCCTGAAAATACCCAAAGCCGGCGGGATATCGAAGTCGCGTAAATGGGTGGCTATCGCGCAGTCGCTGGGACTGAACGTAATGTGCGGCTGCATGATCGATACCGGCCTCGGGACAGCCGCCTCGGCGCATTTTCTGGCGGCTACCGAGTGGATGGGCAGGATAGAGCAGGAAACCATCGGACCGCTCAACCTTTATAATATCCCGGATACGGTGAGTAAACCGATAACCAACGATTTAGCCGTGAATGTGCCCAGATACGAGAACGGCTATCTTTACCCTCCGGATGGGCCCGGCCTGGGAATAGAGCTCAACGAAGCGGTAATACCCGACCTGATGACCCCCGGTAAAAGCCCCATAACCATCGGCAAATAGACCGGACGGGAGGATACCTATGAACGATTCGAGCAGTACGGCCATCGAAAAGATAGCGGCCAACGTTTTAGAAACGCGCTTTGAAAATTTCGATGCGGAAACGCTGGAAAAAACCACATACCGCATTATCGATACGCTGGGCTGCCTCATCGGCGGTGCTACCGACACCGGAAATCCCGAGCTGGTCAACCTTTTCCGGGATACCGGCGGTAAAGAAGAAGCTACCATCCTGATTCACGGCGGGAAAATACCGGTGGGTAACGCCGCTTTCGTGAACAGCGTCATGGCGCGTTCGTTCGACTTCGAGCCGGTCAGCCCGCTGGTGGAAGGCTTCAGCTGTCCGGGACATATATCCGGCACGACGGTCCCCACCGCGGTATCCATGGCGGAATCGGCAGACGTCGACGGCAGGGAGTTGATTTGCGCCCTGCTGGTCGGCGATGACACGGCAACCCGTATCCTGGCGGCCTCCGGTTTCGGCTTCAGCCTGGGCTGGGACGGCGTGGGAACGGTCAATGCCTTCGGCACGGCGGCAACTGCCGGCCGGCTGCTGAAATTAAACCAACGGCAGATGAGGCACGCTTTCGGGATTGTGCTTAATATGATGGGGACCACCTTCCAGACCATCTGGGACGCCACCACCGCTTTCAAACTGCCGCAGGGCCTGGCGGCAAGGGCGGGCGTCTTTTCGGCGCAACTGGCGAAAGCAGGCTGGACCGGCCCCGAAGACGCTCTGTTGAGCAAGTTCGGCTATTATAACATGTTTACCGAAGGATGTGAAAAGCCGGAATACCTCACGGCTAAGCTGGGAAAAGCGTATTATGCCGACAGCACCATCAAGCCCTATCCCTGCTGCCGTATACCCCACGCGGCAATCGACGGCGCTCTGGCATTGCTGGAGAAGTACGACTTCAAGGCGGACGATATCGATGAAGTCACCCTGGACCTGGCGCAGGGAGGCATCGACCACAAATGCGGCAACCCGTTTGAAATCGGCGATTTTCCCCACAGCGCCGCTGCCTTCAGCTATCAGTACGTGATGGCGGCGACGTTCCTGAACGGATGCCTCAAACCGGAGCACTTTACCGAGAGAGCCATCCGGGACAGCCGTATCAGCGAATTCATTCCCCGGATAAAGCTCAATGCCGTCGATGACGTGGCGTTTGAAAAAGCCCGGGTAAACGTAACCCTCCGTGACGGACGGAAACTGACCGAGACGGTTACCAAAGTTAAAGGGGATCCGCTGGATAACCCGATGTCCAAAGACGATATAATCGCTAAATTCCGGACCAATGTGGAGTTTTCCGGCAGGATATCAAAGCAGAAAGCTTCAAAATTGCTGGAAACACTCCTGGACCTGGATAAACTCGACAGCGTCCGGAAAATGATACCGCTGTTGGTAACGTAGATATTACGTTACTCTTTCTCCACGAGTTCGATGAGAACGCCCTCGTCACCGGCGGCAACGAAACCTATCTTACCGAAAGGCGTGCTAATCGGCTCATCGCTCTGGAGTTTCCTGCCCTGGGCTTTCAGTTTCTTGAAATCCCCGTCGATATCGTCGGTGGTAAAAGATATATGATGCAATCCGCCTCCGGTGTCTTTCAGAAAATCGGCAAAACCGCCGGTATCCTGCAAGGGCTGAAACATTTCCAGCGTGATGTCACCGTAGGACAGCGTTACCGCCTTAGCCTCGCCGCCGGGCATATCCATGGTGTCGACGACCTCAAATCCGAACATATCCTTATACGTTCTGGCAGATTCGTCCAGGTCCCTGACGACCATGGCAATATGGTTCATTTTCATGATTATTTTCATCCTCCCGTTTCAGTTTAGAAGGGGAAAAAGGGCGGCAGTTCGCCGATTTTATCCCGGGTCAGCGTGCCGGGCATGGTCCCGGCAAGCTCTTCCGGTGTAAAGCGTCCGTTCTTCCAGAGCACCTGCTCCACGGTCACCGGTTCGGTAAAGATACCGACATGCCCGTGCCAGACCTCAAATACGCACCCGTTGACATTATCCGCCTTTTCGCTGGCGAGATACACAACGAGACTGGCAACGTCTTCCGGCTGATTAAGCTCCAGCATCTGCTTCAAACGTTTTTCAGCCAGTTCCTCCCCGAACATTTTCGCCCACGCCTCGCGCAGTCCCTTGTTCTCCACCATTTCCACGAATCCCCGGGTACCGGAAACCGGACGAATCACATTACAGGTAACGCCGTACCGTCCCATGTCGTAGGCAACGGTACGGGTAAAGCCGACGATACCTTCTTTAGCGGCGGAGTAGTTAGCCTGCCCCATATTACCCAGCCCGGCGTGAGAAGAAGTATTGATAATCCTCCCGTATTTTTGCTGTCGCATTATCCGGCAGGCAGCCCGGGTGGTATAGAAAGTACCGTAAAGATTGGTTTTCATTACGGAATCGAATTCTTCATCGGAAATATTATATACCATGCGGTCGCGGTTGAACCCGGCGTTATTTACCAGCACATCGATACGTCCGAAGCTGTCGATAGCGGACTGAATGATGCTTTCGGCGCCCTCGACGGTCGCCACGCTATTGTAGCTAGCCACGGCTTCACCGCCGGCTTTTTTAATTTCGGCAACCACGCTATCGGCAGGGCCCTTTGAAGAACCACTGCCGTCGGTGGCCGTTCCCAGATCGTTGACGACCACTTTAGCGCCCTGCTCAGCCAGCCCGATAGCCTCGGCTCTGCCCAGACCCTGTCCGGCACCGGTTACCACCGCAACCCGGTCTTTTAGCAACTCTCCCATAATA
>JASFHJ010000093.1:0-6010 GCA_050123255.1 Dehalococcoidia bacterium | reverse complement strand
TTCCCCCGCCTTTCCCCGCTTAAATATCTTTTACCACCCAACCACCCTCGTTCCATCCTGCTACCGTCCGGTAATTACCCTCCCGACACTCCGCTCATTCTGAGCCTGTCGAAGAATTACCACCCACCACCCGCATATCATCCTCTATATACCCCCGGCTAACTAGTAAAAACTTTCTTTTTATTAGTCTGAAAGTATATAATACAAGCCGATATAAATCTTTCACGTATATCCGGTTTGTAAATTAATAATAATGATTCTGTAACATCTTAAAACAGTTAGAGATTAAGGAGGGGCAGAAAGATGAAAGAATCGGAGCAGATTTATCACGATCTCCGGAAACACCTAGATAACCAGGCAGTTGGTTTCCCCGCCACCAAATCCGGTGCTGAAATCCGTATTTTAAAACGCTTGTTTACCCCGGAAGAGGCCGAGATGGCGATGCATTTGACCTACCGGCCATGTTCTCTCGGGGATTTTTACAGCAAGGTTAAACCAGAAGGGATGACGCTATCTGATGCTGAGCAAATCCTGGAGGGAATGAGGAGCAAAGGGGCCATCGGACACATTAATAAAGAAAACAAACGTTATTATTTACTGATTCCCTTTGTCGTCGGTTCGTATGAATTTCAGTTGGGTAGACTTACTCGTGAGTTCATCGATGATGTTACGGAATATATGAATGACCGGAACTTTGGTCTGGCCTTATTAGGTACCAAAATATCTCAGATGCGGACCATACCCGTGCAACAAAGTATTACCGTCGAACACCGTGTAACCAGCTATGACAACGTCAGAGAACTGATTGCTCAAACGGAAGGTCCGATAGCGATTAATGAGTGCATTTGCCGTCAGTTAGCCGAAATGAATGGCAAGCCTTGTCAAACGACTACCCGCCGGGAGACCTGCATGTGTTTTGACGAATGGGCTGAATTTGGTATCAGCGAGGGAGTATCCAGAAAGATCAGTAAAGAAGAAGCCCTGGAAATCATGCGCCAGAGCGAGGAGGAAGGACTGGTCCTCCAGCCGTCCAATGATAAAAAAGTGGAGTTTATCTGTGCCTGCTGTGGGTGCTGCTGCGGTATGTTGTCTATGCAAAAAATGTTACCTAAACCGGTTGATTTCTGGGCTACTAATTTCTATTCCGTAATCGATGCCGAAAAATGTAATGGCTGTGGGACCTGTGTTGCCAGATGTCAGGTGAATGCCGTCAAGGTTAATGGAAAAACGGGGATTGCTGTTATCGATTTGGACCGTTGTATCGGCTGCGGCAACTGTGTTATCACCTGCCCGTCGGAGGCTATCAGCTTGGTTAAGAAAGAAAAAGAGACTGTTCCTCCCGATGATGTGGAGAGTCTCTACAAGACCCTTGCGGAAAACAAACTCGGAACATTAGGTAAGATAAAACTCATCAGCCGCATGGTATTGAAAAAATAACAGGCCCTTCATTTCCGGGGAGCTTATGAGGGGCTGGCGCCCCTTTAAAAAAAACATTCCCCCTCTCCAGCGGACTTATCAAGGAGTATTATCCGTAAATCCGCTTGAGAGGGGGAAGGGAACTCTCTAATTTATCCTTGAAACCCGGCGTCTAAACTTCGATAACGCCGAATTTCTCTTCCAGGGCGGCTTTATCCCATATCTTATTGGTAGCTTCCTGCGCGGGTAAACCGGCCAGCATAGCCGGGTATTTCTGCCAGATAATCGGCTCCTCGTAGGCGCTGGTGTCGCGGCCTTTCATGTACTCCATCACCACGTCGGTCTTGACAAAGTACGGGCGGATGCAGGTTATGGCAATCCCTTCTTCACGCCGCATCTCGCGGGCCAGACCCAGCGTTAACCTCTCCACGCCGGCTTTGGTAACGCCGTATGGTATACTCATGCGGATTTCCTTGGCGAGTATCGAAGAGACATTGATAATCATGCCGCTTCCCTTTGCCACCATGGTGGGCAGGACAATCTTGGAGCAGAGATAGGTGCCGTCCAGGTTGACCGACAGGATAAGACGCCACCGGCGATAGGGAAGGTCAAGGAACGAGTCCTGGGCGGTAACGCCGGCGTTATTCACCAGGACATCGATTTTACCGAATTTCTCCAGCGATTTGTCGACGATTTCGTTAACATCTTCCTCGACGGTAATATCGCCGCCCATGGTCAGCGTCTTCACGCCGAGAGCTTCAATCTCCCTGGCTGTCTCGTCCAGCTTGCCATCATCGGTGACACGGTCACAGATTATGAGGTCGGCCCCCTGCTCGGCCATTCCCAGAGAAATCGATTTACCCAGTCCCTGCCGGGCTCCGGTCACCAGGACTGCTTTTCCTTCTAAAGACATCTTCGTGCCTCCTTTTCAAATCAAATCTACCGAATAGTCGTTGCGAGACCATCCCGATAACGCCGGGAGGCGAAGCAATCTCTATCCCGATAAAAGAGATTGCCACGTCGCCCTTCAATCGAAGGACTCCTCTCAATGACATTTTTACGTTTTTGAGCTTCCTTTACGTTCATTTGTATAACAACGCTACGTCAACATACCATAATCCAGCGGGAAGTAACCGGCCGTCTGGTTCTTGGCGGCATCCGAGGCCAGGTAAAGGGCTATCGCCGCCACGTCGTCGGGTTCACCGAAGCGGTTGATAACGGTCTGGGCCAGCATCCGGTCGTTGACGCCTTCCATCTGGAGGAACGGGTCTGCCAGCCGACTGTGCACCCAGGCCGGGGCGATGGAGTTCACCCGGATATTCCACTTGCCCCATTCCTTGGCCATGGCGCGGGTCATGTGTATTACGGCGGCCTTGCTGATGCAGTAAACACCGAGGGTTTCCTCGACGCGTACGCCCATGTAAGAGGTAATATTGATAATACTGCCGCCGCCCTGCTCTTTCATGATGAGAGCGATTTCCCTGGCCAGGAAGAACGGGCCCTTGAGATTGACGTTCATTACGGCGTCCCACTGCCATTCCTCGACATCGACCAGGTCCACCATGAAGCTGGCGCCGGAACTGTTCACCAGAATATCAATCCTGCCGAATTCCTTCATGACCTGTTCCACGAAAGGCTTGGTCTGGTCCATCTTGGCGATATGCGAGGCAATGGGCAGAACCTTGCCGCCCGTCTTGCCGGTTATCTCCTCGGCGGCTTTATCCAGGTTTTCCTGCTTACGGCTGCTGATAACCACGCCGGCACCGGCGCCGGATAAAGCGGTGGCGATGGCTTTACCGATATCACCGGCCCCGCCGATAACGATGGCTACCTTGCCGTCGACGCGATAATCTGATACATCCATATATATGTTTCTCCTTTTTAGTATTCTTTGTTATTTCCTGTCATTGAGAGCGAAGCAAAGCAATCCTGCTTTATGCTTTGACCGGTTACAAAGATTGCTTCGTCGCGATACTCCTCGTAATGACAATACGCGCTTTACTCCACCTTAATAATGCAGGCGTTAGCCTGGGCCAGACCGCCGCAGATAGCGCCCATGGCGTAACCGCCACCCCGCCGGTGCAGTTCGTACATCAGGTTCATGATAAGCCGGGCGCCGCTGGCGGTATTGGGATGGCCGATGGCGATGGCGCTGCCGTTGACGTTCATCTTCTCACGTATTTCCTGGTACTTTTGCTTGTCATTGTCCACGGCTACCATCATGGATACCAGCGGTACGCAGGCAAAGGCCTCGTTGATTTCCATGACTTCCATGTCATCCAGGGCCAGGTCGGCATTCTTCAGGGCTTTCTTCATGGCAAAACCCGGGCCTTCCGGCATGCGGCTGGCATTGATGGCGAGTGACACGCTCTCGATGACCGTCGCCAGCACCTTCATGCCGAGTTCTTCGGCTTTCTTCCGGGTCATGACGAGTAAAGCCGTGGCGCCGTCGTTTAGGCCGGGGGCGTTCCCGGCAGTGATGGCACGGGTATCATAGACGGTTTTCAGGCTGGCTAATCTCTCCAGGCTGGTATTAGCCCGATATTGCTCGTCGATATCCAGCGTAACGGGGTCGCCCTTGGGCTGCGGTATCTCCAGGGTCATGATTTCTTCCTTGAACTTACCGGCATTCCAGGCCTCGCCGTAATTCTTGTGGCTCCGGTAGGCCCATTCGTCCATGTCCTCGCGAGTAAAGCCGTACTCGTGGGCAACATCATCGCTATCGACGGATACCGGATTGAAGTCCTTGTAGCCGAGGGCGTACAGCGGGTCCTCCATCTTGACGTCGCCCATCCGGAAACCGCCGAACCGGAGCCCCCGGGCGATAAGTGGCGACTGGCCGAAAGAGGTGGCGCCGCCGCAGATAGCCGTTTCAATCTCACCGGCTTTCATTTCCAGACCGGCCAGCCTGACGGCGTTCATTGCCGAGACACAGGCCATATCGAAAGATATGGATACGGTTTCGTGGGGAAGACCGGCCCGGATAAGGGACTGCCGCCCGGCCACCGGGGTATAGGGATCGCGGCAGGCCGAGGTATCGCCGACACCCCAGAACACTTCATCAACAATCTTGGGATCGGCGTTCACCCGCTTGAGGACTTCCCTCATCGGGATAGCCCCCAGTTCGTAGTAGTCAAAGTCCCGCAGCGAGCCGCCGAACCTTCCGAACGGTGTCCTTACCGCACTGACGATGACAATATCATTTTTATCTGCCATTATTAACTTCCTTTCCCAGTTAGTATGTATATATCCAATAATTACCGGATTTTCCCGGTATTAACCTGTAATTTTCTTTTCAGCTTCCACGAAGAAATGAATGCTGGTACGGTCATCGAAATAATCCTGGATCTGCTGAATTTTGGTTATATCGTAATCGGCCAGCAGTTCAACGATATCCTCATAATCCAGGAAGGTATGGGGAATTCCTTCTTCCAGCCCGAAATGCCTGATGATAGTATAATCATCTACCACCTCATTCTCATCGGCCTGGAACGAGGGATTGTTCCTGGAATTAAAGGTGATATAAAGCTGCCCGGGTTCCTTCAGGACTCTGGTAATCGCGGCAACCACCGTTTTCAATCCGGCATAGTCGGTATGATAGAGCGAATGAAAACCCAGAACACAGTCGAAGGTATTATCTTCGAAGGGCAGCGACAGCATATCGCATACCAGGGTGGTGATATTGTTCTCCAGGTTTCCCTTACGGGCGGCTGAGCGAAGCTGGTCGATTCCTTCCGGGGACAGGTCCGCAGCGGTAACCCGAAAACCCAGTCCGGCGAGAAACAGGGCATGCCTTCCCCTGCCGCAACCCAGGTCGAGAACGGTATTATAACCGCGTTCTTTCCACCTGAGAGCGACCGGCAGGAACTCGTCGGAAGCTTCGTTCCAGTAATCGTCGGATACCAGCGACCAGTCCCAACTCCTGGAGGATACCTTCGGTTTCTCCACAACTGCTCCGATGTTTTGGTTATTGCCAGTAGTCATATACGGATAAGAAGCCTATTTCTGCGTGTAATCGTAAAAACCGCGGCCGGTCTTCCGGCCCAGGTCGCCGGAGCGTACCATGTTCTTCAGCAGAGGCGCCGGCATGAGGCGTTCGCCGAATTCATCGTACATCGTCTCCAGACCGTGGAGGACAACGTCAGCTCCGGCCAGATCACACAATTCCAGGGGGCCCATGGGGTGATTGAGACAGAGTTTCACCGCTTTATCCACCTCTTCCGGCTTGTTGCCATCCATGACGCACCAGAAAGCCTCGTTCATGATGGCGTCAACCAGGCGTGAGACGATAAAACCGGCGTAGTCCCGGGCTTCGCAGGGCTCTTTATCGATGCTTTTCACGTATTCCTTGGCGGCTTCCAGGACATCCTCGGAAGTGTTCCGTCCCGGTATTACTTCGACGCCTTTCATCATCGGGACCGGATTCATGAAGTGGATGCCGATGACCTTTTCCGGTCGGCCGGTGGCGGCGGCGATAGCGCCGATGGGCAGCGATGATGTATTGGTGCCCAGTATGGCATCCTCTTTACAGATTGCGTCCAGCTGCTTGAAGATATTTACCTTAAGCTCCAGCTCTTCCGGCGCCGCCTCGATG
>JASFHJ010000092.1:0-6011 GCA_050123255.1 Dehalococcoidia bacterium | reverse complement strand
AACCCAGCCGGATTATTTTACGGGTATTGTGGTCATAGGAAGCCGCGATAAAATGGGCGTAGGCGATTACCGACCACGTAGCGAAAACAGGCAACAATGTCTTCCAGATTACCAGCTGCTCGTAAGGCACCCGCAGATTAACGAGGAGACTGGCGATACTCGTACCGGCGGCGGCAACAAGGAAAAGCACAAAAAGTCGCTTTAGTCTCGCCTGCCTGGAATACAGTATCAGCGAAATCAGAATTATATATATTATAAGACTGGCAAATTGAATGATATTATGTATGTTTAGTTGAAACATATTTCCCCTTGATTATTTTGCCATCCGGTAATATCATGTCCTCCGCCAAACGAATACAAAGGCCAGGATAAAGATAACCACCACGCTAATGCTGATTATCCACGAGTTCGAGGCGTAAGAACCCAGCCCCGCGTACCAGGACGTATTTTCGCCGTTATTATTGTCGCCCGACACGGACTGACCGTTACCAGCTGCCAGCTGGGACGGTTCCGAAATTTCATCGTCAGGCGCCTCGTCGCTACTGGAGGTTATTTCCGACACACCCTTTCTAATGCCTTCGAGAACATCGAGGTGAAGCTTGAGAACCAGGTCGTTCTCTTCCGTTATATTGCCCGATTCACTCTGGATAAAGGTCCTCTCACCTTCGGCATATCCCTCGACGTATACCATGCCGGTGGAACCCTCCTCACCGTGCAGCACGATGGAATATTCGCCGTTGACCGCCTCGGGAATGCGGATAGCCTGACCTTCGTCT
This sequence comes from Dehalococcoidia bacterium, assembly GCA_050123255.1. Taxonomy (GTDB): domain Bacteria; phylum Chloroflexota; class Dehalococcoidia; order Dehalococcoidales; family RBG-16-60-22; genus W425. The sequence goes on along the minus strand of JASFHJ010000092.1, from coordinate 5,235 downwards.
TCTCTGGAGATTATTTGCGAACCGGTAACCTGGTTAACCGTGGAACCATCAGATAGATAACCGGTACTGGAGCCGGCAGGAGTGACAACACGGAAAGAACCCGGTTCATCAACGGTAAAGACCAATTCTCTCTTGGCCGGTGGTATCGGGCCAGGCAGGGAGGGAGCGTTTCCGAGGGAAACGCGAGTCTGCTGTCCGCCGGTCACCAGGACCGCTTCTCCCTGGGCGGTAACGTTAACCAGTCCCTCGGCGGTACTGACGGTAGTCGCTCCTGATTCATCCACTTCGGCGGTGAAAAGCGTGCCGTGGACGACGATATCCGCCGATTCCGTTTTTATCTGGAAAGAACCTTCATCCATGCTGGCTACGCTGTTCCACGTTATACCTTCCCTTTGCTTAAGTACTACCTGGCGGGAATCATCCGCGTCACCACCGATAAGCCGTTCCACGATTAAATCGGTCCCCGGTTCGAGCTTGGTCGTAGTACCTTCAAAAAAGGTGACCGAGGCCTGGGAATTTACTTCCGTTTTTATCCGGCTGCCCGATTCCAGTGGCATCCCGTCCACACCTTTTTCCCAGGTTAAGGCGTTCTTGGTTAAAACACTTACCTCACCGCTGATTACGTTCAGGGTACAGACCGGTGATTTTTCATCAAACCGGTCGGGTTTATAAAGTGAATAACCGACATCCAACGCCAGAAATACGACGACGCCGATTAGGAGAAGGGCTATTACAATTCCGCCTAAGCGATTTCTCAATCCGGTTAATCCTTACTTTCAGTGTGGTACTAATGTATAACAATAGTGATAAACAAAACATAAAAAAATACCTACCGAATATAAAGATAGTATGAAGCGTAACATTCACGATGAGCCTGAACTAGAAATTATATATATAATATTGTAAGTACCTGTCATAAAAGCTGCTTTTTGTTTGCTCATACATTATCAGTTATAATGTACGAGTATTTGACGAAGTCATGAAAACTACCAATGAAATACTGGCTGAGACCGGATTAACTTACCCCATGCTGAACCGGCTGAAGGACCTGGGGATAATCCCCAGACCGCGCTTAAAAGGCAGGGGCAGGCGTAAAGGCGTGGTCGGGGTATTTGATGACGATATTATCGGTATCATCAGCGAGGTGAAGTCGCAGCAGAAATCCGGGCTTTCTTTAACACAAATCGCGGCCTCAAGGCGGGGCGTGCCCGCACCCACGCCGTTTGAAAAACGGGAGGTGACCAGAGTAACTCCTCAGAATCCCGCGGTGATGAGCAATTATATAGATACCGCCCCGGAGCTATTTGAACAGGTAGAAAACGAAAATCCCGACTATGAATTGCACGCTATCCGGATGGTGGTGGTGAAAGGCGAAAGTAAAAAGTACCTGGTACCGGTAGAGTTAGAGCTGACACCTAAGGAATAAATTGCGGTTTGTCTCCCTAAAACGGACTATTCAGAACGTAATTTGGATAGTTCCTGGCGTAGTCCTTCGACTTCTTTCAATAATTTGTTGATATCATCTTTCTCAGGTTCTTTATGTTTGATCAGATAAGAAGCCAGATTCGCCGTCACACCACTGAAAAAAGCAATGCCTCCCAGCATCAGGACCACGGCTACCGCCTTGCCTACCAGGGTTATCGGCACGACGTCACCATAACCCACCGTAGTAATGGTCACCACCGACCACCATAGAGCATCAGCAAATGAATTGATAGTGGCTCCGACGCCGCCTTCCACCGAGGCAACGATAGTAGCGGCAATAAATACCAGACCGACACCATAAACCAGAAGAAAATCCACATTCACCAGCCGCCGCATGCCTACCCATGCCCGGGATCCAAATACGAATATTCTTAATATGCGCAACGGACGGAAGAAGGGAACCACCACTACCAATACTTCAAGCCAGTGACGGCGGATGTAATTACCTCTATGAGGAGATATCGCCAGCTTTATAATGAGGTCTACGGCGAATAAAGCCCAGATAAAATAGTCCAATATAAGAAAAGTCGATTCTTCCTGTGGCGAAAGATCCCAGAGCAGTGGACCAACCAGCAGCGGAATCATTACAAAGGAGAGGATAAGAAGGGGCATTTCCGTGATACGTTCTATGCGGTGAACCAGTTCTTCGCGTTGGTTTTTAGCAGCTTCTTTATCCTTTGTGCTCTTGCTCATCCTCTTCTTCCTCCTTTTCCTCTAAATCAAATATTGGATTGAGTTTGGACATCTTTTTCAAATTTGAAGTAAGATACCCCTGAATTTTCTTACCCTCTACCATGAAAGGTTTCACCCAGGTTATTCTACGCCGGCCCCAGGCAAACCAGCCGCTGGCCCAGAAACGCCAGATAAGCACCAGAATCACGAACCCGATTATCCCGAGCACCATGAAGTAACCCCACCGCCAGGTTAATTCCGGCATATGTTCAAAGTTCATACCGTAGATACCCACCAGCAGCGTCAGCGGCATAAAAATAGTGGCGACAATCGATAAAACCCGCATCGTCTCGTTCTGGCGGTTGGCAACCGAAGATAAATAGGTCGCCAGGGCGTTATCGGCTCTATCCAGGAGAGATTGCACCAGGTCCTCGATGCGCACGACGTGGTCGTAAATATCCCGGAAAAATATCTGCGAATCTTTTTTGATTATGGGAAATTCGCCCCGGCTAAGCCGGTTGAGTACGTCACGCTGCGGCGCCATGACCCGGTGTACTTTAAGCGCCGACCGCTTGAGTTTCATGATAGCATCGAGGACGCTTTGCTGAGGGCGATGAATTACTTCTTCTTCAATTTCCTCGGCAAAATCATTCATTCGGTCGATGGTCGGCCGCACGTTATCAATCAGCGTATCGATAAGAGCGTGGGCGAGAAAATCCACCCCCCGGCGCATCAGACGGTCGTTTTCTTCGACTTTCTGCTGTACGGCACCGATGCTGTAAAGAGGGAAATTATGATTACTGATGACGTAGTTTTTCCCGATGAACAAGGCCAGTTCGGCGGTTTCCACGGTGTCCGGCTCGATCACGTGGTTGATGCCGTGAACAACCACGAACAGATAATCATCAAAATTATCTATTTTGGGTGAGTGAATCTGGGTGGAAACGCAGTCTTCCACCGCCAGATTGTGAAGCCCGAGTTCATGCTCCAGAAACCGACCGTCTTCCGCGGTGGTTTCCGAAACATCTACCCACAGTAAGCCTTGTTTTGAGGAATAAGCTTCATGTATTTGCTGAAGGGTGAGGTCGGACTGCAACGTACCTTCGGGAGTGAGGAAATATGCTTTAATCGACATATTGCACCTCCGGATAGTGTAATATTAGATAATTTTAACACTAAGCCGGAGTCCCGTCACTATTCAATGGCGGATTCGCTGAGGGTCTTATAAAGGTGAGCGTAGATGCCGTTTTCTATCGCCAGCAACTGCTTGTGATTGCCCTCTTCAACTATCTTGCCCTGCTTGAGGACAATGATGCGGTGGGCGCCGGTAACGGTGGAAAGCCGGTGGGCGATAGTCAAAGTGGTGCGTTCCCTGGAGATACGCCGCAGAGCTTTCTGCATAATGCGCTCGGTATGCGTATCGACGCTGGAAGTTGCTTCATCCAGTATTAAGATGCGCGGGTCTGCCAGCACCGCCCTCGCCAGGCAGACAAGCTGCCGCTGTCCGGCGCTGAGATTCTGTCCCCGCTGTCCCACAGGACTATCGTAGCCTTTCTTAAGCCGGTTGATAAAGTTATGGGCGCCGACCGTTTTAGCAACGGCAATCACTTCGTCTTCGGTAGCGTCGGTTTTGCCGTATTTTATGTTATCGCCGATGGTCCCGGAAAAAAGGATGGGGTCCTGCGGTACGATGCCGATTTGTTCCCGCAACGACTGCTGGGTAACCTTACGCACGTCGTGTCCGTCCACCTTGACCGAGCCTTTCTCGACCTCGTAGAAACGGGCGGCTAGGTTCACCAGGCTGCTCTTACCGGAACCCGTCTGCCCCACGATTGCCACCGTTTCTCCCGGTTTTACCGTCAGGCTGATATCATGGAGGACATCCTTATCTTCTTCGTAGCCGAAGCTCACGTTCTCGAACTTGATTTCTCCTTTAATCGGCGGCAGTTCGGCGGCATCGGACGCGTCCCGGATATCCGGTTCAACATCCAGCAGTTCGAAAATACGGGCGCCGGATGCCATAGCGCGCTGCAATTGAGTATACTGCATCGCCAGCATCATGATAGGCTCGAAGAAGCGCTGGACGTAGAGCAGGAAGGCCAGGAGGAAGCCCGCCTCCAGGACACCGTCAATTACCTGGAAACCGCCGACGACGATAACGATGCCGAAGGCGATACCGGTGAGGAGATTGACCAAGGGCATCATCAGACCTTCCAGCCGGACAGCGACTACGTTGGCATCGAGGTGGGCGCGGTTGACCTCGTTAAACTGCTCCAGGTTTTCATTCTCACGGGAGAGGCTCTGCACCACCCTGACACCGGCCATATCCTCCTGGAGTTGAGAGTTGACCACGGCGATGGCACGCCGCACGTTGGTAAAGGCGGTCCGGGCGTATCTCTGCCAGATAATGATGGTAATTGCCAGCACCGGCGTTACCGTCAGAGTAATCAGGGCCAGTTTCCAGTTGATGATAATCATGATAATGGCGATACCCAACAGGGTCAAAACGCTGGTCAAGATCTGGAAAATACCCTGTGTTAATATCTCCTGTAATTGCTGAACATCGTTCTGTACCCGGGACATCAGCTTGCCGACCTGGTGCGTATCGAAGAAGCTCATGGAAAGCCGATGTAAATGTTCGAACATATCCGTGCGCATTCTAAAGATAATTGACTGCCCGGCATACTGGAGGAAAAGCGTTTCCATGTACTGTCCGCCCCACTGAATCAAGACCGCCGCGACGTAGATGACCACAATGATAATCAGCCCGGATGAATCACCGGATATCATGTTATTGGTGGCAATACCCACCAGATAAGGTAAAGCCAGGGTAGCCAGGGTAAGCAGAACCATACCGAGAGTTCCCAGTGTCAGATAACCCTTAACCGGCGCCAGGTATTTCGGCAGCCGGGTAACTACACGATTATCGTATACCTTACCCAGAACCTCTTCTGAATCGAAATCGCCGCCGTGACGGTGGCCAAAGCCGCCGCCACCGCCGCCGCCTCCGTGAAACATTAATGCTCCTCCCTGCTTGTTTCGGATTCCTGGTCAACTATTAGCTGCGTTTCATAGGCT
>JASFHJ010000091.1:0-6056 GCA_050123255.1 Dehalococcoidia bacterium | reverse complement strand
CGCCGGTAATAGACTATTCGGATGCTTTCCCCAACAATAAGTCCGATATTATCACCCACGTGAGTTATGCCGAACTGAAAAGTGGTACAATAAAAGTGAACGGGCGGGAAGTACCCACCTCGTCGCGCTCCAGCTACCCCCGGGCGGTGGAGATAACCCGGATACTCAAGGAATGGATTGAATCGGGCGAGTTCTTGCTTACCGAGGCGGTGGCGCCGCTGCCGGGTATCGGTTCGGGGGTAACTCAGAATCCGTTCAAAGAGCGCCAGATAGAAGATTAAGGGATGGAATAATATAAATGGTTGTTACCAAGAGGATAGTATTAAAATTCCCACAACGGCTGGTGGAAAGGCCGATAATTTACCGGCTGGTCAAGGACTACGACCTGGAGTTTAATATCCTGAAAGCGTCCATTACCCCGGAGCAGGAAGGTCTGCTGGTGCTGGAGCTTAAGGGTGAGCAGACCGAATACGATAAGGGTATAGATTTCCTGGTAAAGGGCGGCGTAAAAATACAGTCGTTGAGCCAGGACGTCACCCGCAACGAGGAGAGATGCACCAGCTGCGGCGCCTGTATCACCGTGTGCCCCGCCGGCGCTTTCGAGGTAGATCCCGAAACCCGGATAGTCTCTTTCAATAACGAAAAATGCATTGCCTGCGGACTCTGTATCCCCGCCTGCCCTCCCCGGGCGATGGAAGTGCATTTCTAGTCATCAATGTACCGATGAGAGCATATGCTTACGACCGAACGTTTGATAATCCGACAGTTCAGGGAAGATGATTATCAAGACCTTTACGAATATCTTTCACTCAACGAAACCTATCGATTTGAACCGGGCGAACCCGTTTCTCCCGACGAAGCCAAGAACATTTGTAAGGACAGAGCGAAGGGAACGGAATTCTGGGCTGCCACGCTAAAAGAAAACGAGAAGCTCATCGGGCATGTTTCCTTCATCCGGACAGAACCGGAATTGTTATTCACCTGGGAAATAGGGTTCATCTTTAATCCGGCTTTTCAAAACAAGGGATACGCCACCGAAGCCTCCCGCGCCCTGATAGATTACGCTTTCAGCCAGTTGAGTGCCCACCGTGTTGTCGGGTTCTGCTCCACGGAAAACATACCTTCCTGGAAAGTTCTGGAAAAATGCGGCATGAGAAGAGAAGGGATGCTGCGGCAAAACGTGTTTTTTCATAATGATGAAAACGGCAACCCCGTATGGTTTGATTCCTATGCATATGGCATAATAGCCGAAGATTTCTTATGAAGGACGACAGCTACAAACCCCGGACCTACCGCTACTGGATAGAGGACAAGGACCTGGTTTCGTTTACCGTCACCGTTAAAGAGACGGATTTATATATCCGCGCCGGCGAAAATCTCCAGCGGAAAGCCCGGCGTATAGTAATGAAATACCGGGCGCAACTGGAGAAATACATCGAGAAAAACCCCGCTTTCGAGAAGTCGATGGAACCGCTGGAAACATCGGGTGCCATACCCCGTATTGCCGAAATGATGATTCTTGCCGGACAGCAAGCCGGTGTGGGTCCCATGGCGGCAGTAGCCGGAGCAGTCGCCGAATGCGTCGGGCGGGAACTACTGGAATATTCCCCCGAGGTAATCGTGGAGAATGGCGGGGATATCTTCATGAAAACCCGGAAAAGGAGGGTGGTCGGTATCTACGCGGGTGATTCGCCGTTAAGCGGCAAGATAGGCGTGGACATCGCCGGTGGAGATAAACCGCTGGGGATTTGTACGTCATCGGGCACGGTGGGCCATTCGGTGAGTTACGGGAATGCCGACGCGGTGGTGGTGGTTTCCGGTTCCACAGCGCTGGCAGATGCTGCGGCGACGGCTATCGGTAACAGGGTTCAAAGCATCAACGATATTGACGATGCCATCGAGTTCGGCAGCAATATCAGCGACCTGAAAGGTCTGGTTATCATCAAGGGCGAGACCATCGGGGCCTGGGGCGATATCAAACTCTGCGAGATTTCCGTGTAAAAGCGGATTAACTCTGAATGGTCAATTCCAGGTTATAAACTTCCGACTCGACACCCTTGAGCGGTGCCACCATTCCCAGCAGAGTGCTCCGGATGATTTCTATGGGGAATTCCTTAAGGGTAATATCGCTGTTGTTCAGCTTTATTTTAATGTCACCGGCATTATCCAGGGAAAGTGAGAGGTCTTCGATTTCCCCGGTATCGCGCAGGCTGGCGATAATTCCCGAGGTAACGCAGTCAAGGTATTCGGTAACAAAATAGTCGAGGTCAATCGGGATGTTATTCACAGAAAGGCTTATCTTCCTGGCCATGTTTCCATTTCCTTTCCTGAGGTTGACGTATTCATTTAGAAGCGATTGTTAGTCACTATCGTTATCCCTGACAAGTATAACACAAGGGTGATGGCCGAGGAAGGCAGTCTTTCTCGTTTAACAATCCTCTTTTATGATTTACGCACCAGGACTATACCGGTGGCTCCCAGGGCGATGCCGACGATAATCATAAAAGCCCCGGCGCCGAGGGCCATCTGGGTCACCCCGAAGCTGAGTACGGCAAGGTAGAGATAGTTCTCCAGGTTCAGAGCCTGGGCATAGGTAAGCTGCTGCATATTGGAAGGATCGAACTGCTTCCCCTCCAGCAGGTCGCCGTAAGAGGGAGCGATACTATGGCGATGTTCCCTTACGGTATCACCGGCAATTTGAGCTTCACCGGCGCTGTCGATTACTTCGCCCTTTTCCAGGTCTTCAGCATCAATACCGAGCGTAATCTGCTCATCCTGCATGGCGGTAACCAGCAGGTCGTTCTTGGCGAAACCCTGCCAGACGAAGACACCTCCGACAACGATAGACACAACTCCGAGAATAATAACGAGAACAGCGAGACTTTTTACCATTTCTTTCCCCTCCTGATATAAATAGTGCTCCCTAAGTTGATGTTATGTGACGGCTTTATCCGTGTATGTGATGTATGTCACAGGGATGTTACGAAACGGTCAGGGGTGGTTCCTGATGAAAAGATAATGTATATATAAAAAGAAGACCGGAAAATTCCGGTCTTCAATGTATATGGGGAATGTGGTTTCCTGTTTATAAAACGGGAGATAACGTTTTACAGATATATATCAGTTCTTGATATCGAGCAGCTCCGAGAGTTTCTTCTGGTCATAGCCGATGACGATATTTTCATCGTCGATTACAACCACGGGAACGCTTTTCTGCTGGGTTTTTATAATCATCTCTTTGGCCTTTCCCCTGTCGGCGGCGACGTTATACTCCTGGTACTCGATGTTGTGATTTGAAAGTAACTCTTTCACTTTGGCGCAATAGGGTCAGCCAGGGACGGAATATAGAATAACCTCTTTCTCTGTCATATTAACCTCCCGGGGGAAGAACTTTTGATATTTCCATCTTATATTCCGGTAATTGCCGCTGTCAATTGACAATCTATCCGGTGTTCAGACAATGGGTAAACAGCCGGCTTTGTGTTATACTCATAATGTTTGAACAATCTTGATTTTTCCTGCGACATATGTCACTTACATCGATAAATCAGGATTATACAATTCAGTAAAGACACGTTTTTCGGCCATGTTGACAGAAACCGTAATAAAGACTATTATCCCTAACACAACGACAATAGGCGTTTCCGTGACTTTCCATGTTTAATGCAGGAGGAGGTACGTGATGACCGACGTACAGGAAAAAACGCTCAAAGCCCTTGAAAAAGGCATCAAGATGGAGATAGACGGCAAGGAATTCTATCTGAAAGCCAGCGAGCAAACCGGCAATGAACTGGGGAGAAAACTCCTGCAGTCGCTGGCGGCCGAAGAGGATACCCACCGCAAAGTCTTTGAGGAAATATACGAAAATATGAGGAAAAAACAGGGCTGGCCCAGAAAGGAATTCAAGGCGGACGGCGGTATGGCTTTGAGGACTGTGTTCGCCGACGCTATCGATAACCTGGGTTCTGATGTAAAAACCATGCCTGAAGAGATCGATGCCGTGAAAAAGGCAATGGAAATGGAAAACGAGACCTATGATTTCTATAAGAAACAGGCGCAAAGCGCTTCTTATGACGCCGAGAAGAACTTCTACGAAGCCCTGGCTGTTCAGGAGGAAGAGCATCACCGTCTGTTGCTGGACTACTATGAATTCCTGAAAGATCCGGCGGCTTATTTCGTGCAGAAAGAACACCCTTCGCTGGACGGCGGTTAACGTTTATATAGAAACGTTCCGGAGGTATAACATGCTTGAGATTAAAGACCTTTCCGTAGCCGTGGAAGATAAACAAATAATCCATAACATCAATATGACCATCAAGAATGGTGAAACCCACGTGCTGTTCGGTCCTAACGGCGCCGGTAAGAGCACCCTGCTTATGGCTATCATGGGATTTCCCAAGTACCGTGTGACCGGCGGCAGCATCACTTTTATGGGTGAAGATATTACGCGGATGAGCATCGATGAGAGGGCGCGCAAGGGTATCGGTATTTCTTTCCAGAGACCCCCGGTTGTCCGGGGTGTCAAGACCCGGGATATGGTGGCGGCGTGTCTCCAGGAACGCGGCGACGGCGATGAGATAGCCGAACTGGCGCAAAGAGCCGACCTCGGTGATTTCCTGGAGCGTGACATCAATTACGGGTTTTCCGGGGGCGAGGTGAAACGCTCCGAACTGATGCAGTTACTGGCGCAGAAACCGGAACTGACGCTGCTGGACGAACCCGAATCGGGCGTCGACCTGGTAAATATCGCGCTGATCGGTCAGTTGATGAACGAATTACTGGAAAAGAACTGCCCTATCCGGCAGCGGAAGTGCATGGGTCTAATTATCACCCACACCGGCCATATCCTGGATTATGTAAACGCCCGTACCGGCTACGTGATGTGCGACGGGACCATCGGATGCGTTGGCGACCCCCATGAAATGCTGGCGACGATACGGGAAAAAGGCTACGAGGAATGCATAAATTGTTACCTGGGGAGGGTACCCTGGAATGAGTCAGAACTATCCTTCTAAAGAATACCGGAAGAAAGCCAGGGAAGCTATCGATAAAGCAGCGGCTCTGGGCGAGGATATAGATATTACCCGCTTCACCAGCGACGATGCCGAACACTCTTACCAGGAAGACCTGTCCCGGCTTTCCGAGGGGGACAAGCAGCATATGCTGGATGCCGGGGTAATCCTGGATGATCCCAGCCAGAGGTCCGGCACTTACATACAGATGGATAATACCCCGATTCACAGCTCCGTCAGCCAGGAGGGTGTGGAGGTAATGCCGGTCAGCCAGGCGATGGAGAAATACGACTGGCTATCCGACTACTGGTGGCGGGCCGTGGCGGTGGACCAGGATAAATATACCGCTAACATCGAGCTTAACCGGTACAACGGCTATTTTATCCGGGCGCTACCCGGTGAAAAAACGATATTCCCCGTCCAGGCGTGTCTTTACTTGGCCAAGGATAAACTGGTGCAGAACGTCCATAACATCATCATCGCGGAGGAAGGCTCGGAGATGCATATCATCACCGGCTGTACCATGGCGTCACAGGAGGACACCGGACTGCACCTGGGTGTATCCGAATTTTATATCAAAAAAGGAGCCAGGGTAACCTTTACCATGATTCACAGCTGGAGTCCGGAGACGGCCGTGCGACCCCGCAGCGGCGTTATCATAGAGGAAGACGGTCTGTTCATGAGCAATTACCTGCTGATGAAGCCGGTGCATTCATTACAGATGAATCCGCTGGCGCGATGCGTCGGCAAGAACGCTACCGCGCGTTTCAACAGCATTCTGGTTACCGGCGAAGGTTCGAACCTGGACGTGGGTTCGCGGGTCATGCTGGACGCCGAAGGGGCCCGTACGGAAATCATCTCCCGGGCTATCACCACCGGCGGTAATATCGTGGCGCGCGGCTATATTGAGGGTAACGCCCCGGAAGTCAAGGGACACCTGGAATGTCGCGGTCTTATCCTCGGGGAAAAGGGCGGCATTCACGCTATCCCCGAGCTCAAAGGCAACCTGGCTGGGATAGACCTTTCCCACGAGGCGGCCGTCGG
>JASFHJ010000090.1:0-6072 GCA_050123255.1 Dehalococcoidia bacterium | reverse complement strand
ATATCGGCTACACACCGGACGTCCGGCGAAGTGAAAAGCTGAGCAGGACGATTGGCAGGGCGCTGCGGGACGGATACCGGGATAAGATCAAAATAGCCGTAACCCTGCCTTCGAGAAACATCAAGTCGACAGATGACCTCGGTGACTATCTCAACCGCCAATTAGAATGGCTGGGTACGGAAAAAGCGGATTTTTGTATGCTGGGGTGGCTGGACCGGCAAATCTGGCCTGGATTACAGGAAATAAGTGTACCGGGCTGGGGAGAATCCGTACTCTCCGATGGGAGAGCCGGTAGCCTGGGTTTTTGCTTTCATGATGATTACCAGACCCTGTGGAACATCCTGGATGCCCGCGACAGATGGGTATTATGTCAAGTAGTCTTTAACTATATGGACGTTGACCACCATCCCGGTATCGGCGGTATCAGGTACGCCGCGGAAAGAGGACTGGCCGTGGTCGCGTCGGAGCCGCTAAAAGGCGGCCGCCTGATTCGAAAGCTCCCCGACCCCGTAACTGAAATCTGGGGTGATAGTCTGAAAGAGCGTTCGCTGGCGGAATGGGCCTTACGGTGGGTATGGCACTACCCCGAGGTCGCCACCGTTATTAGCGACGTGAGTTCGCTGGAGCAGTTGCAGGAACATATAAATCTAGCTGAGACTGTCTCTGAAGATACCCTTTCCGTCCCGGAACAGATTCTGGTAAATCGGGCGAGGGACGCCTACCGTGCGTTAAAACCGGTCAACTGTACCGCCTGCCGCGGTTGTATGCCCTGCCCCCGGGATGTGGACTTTCCCCGCATTTTCGAGCTATACAATGACGCCGTAATCTACGACGATGTAGAGATACCGCGGGGTGTTTTTCGGGAAGAAGGACATGATATCGGTGCCTGTAACGAATGCGGAGTATGCGAAGAAAGATGCGGCAGGAACGTCCCGGTATTGAAATGGCTGAAAGAAGCTCGACGACTATTTCAGGACTGAAGGCGTTCCCGATTTGCCGTTAATCAGGTATAGGGTAATGGTTTTCACCCCAGCCAGGTAGTTTCGTGCCCGGTGTTGAGGCTGATAGCGCTGAAGCTGTAAGGTTTATCCACTTTCCGGGTTATCAGCGGACAGTGCACCAGTCCCGCCGGGGCAATGACCACCGTAGGCGTATCGAAGACGTGGATTTCCTTATCGTCGCCGTCGCCCATGGCTATTTCCAGTTCCGCTCCCAGGTAGTCCGGATTGTCCGGGTCGCAGCCGACGAACAGCAGCGCTTCGTCGTTGGGATGTACGTGCGGGTCTTTTTCGTGCCAGGGGCCGAGTCCGGTATGGGAAGCCCAGGTGAAGTTCAGGATAAATCCCTCGATATCCTTGCCGCTCCACCCTTCGATGTAATCGGCATTGCCTCCCTTGGTACGCTTGGTATCGCGCAGGTTCAGCTTTTTCACCAGGTTCTGGTATTTTCTCCCCCCGGAAGCCGGGGCGCCGGCGGCCGGTACTTCGGCTAAAGCATGTTCGCCGGAAAGCGAGATAGCCAGGAAACCGTAGGGTTTATCGACCCTGTTGGTGGTCAGCGGGCAATGGGGTATGCCGGCGGGGAGAACGACCGCGGTGGGTGCGTCGATGACGTACTTTTCGTCGTTCTCGCCCAGAGTCAACTCGATATCAGCCGGGAAGGAGTTGGGATTATCGTAGTCGAGTCCGGTGAAAACCAGGCATTCGTGGTAGGGATGGGTGTGTTTGACGCCTCCGTCCGAGCCCCAGGTCCCCGATCCCCGCCGGTATCCCCAGGCGAAGCTCAGGTTCATCCCTTCTAGGTCGGCGCCGGTCGGCATGGTCATATATTCACCGTCGATGTCTTCGTATTTCAGCTTCTTGAGAAGGTGACCGTACTTGGTTTTAACCATGTTGCCCCCTTAAAATGTTTGTTGAAAGTATAGCGTTTCGCTATGCCGGTCTGCAACGAAATATTCACATTATTCGCGTGCCGATTAATACTTTAATCAGGTAGACAGCGCCGGGAACCAGTATTGAAGCACCCAGCCGCCGCAGGATATCGGCATTGAAAGGCCATTCCCGGACTTCCCGTACACGGCTTTCATAGGTTCCCCAGGCGGCTACCGCCGTGTTTAGCTGGTCGTTGTTTTCAGACTGTTCGGTTAACGCCAGGTTCCTGAGTTGGCGAATGCATTCTTCGAGTCTCCTGCGGACGAGAGAAAGCTCTTCGTGTTTAGCGTCGGCCATGGTCCGGTGAGTGCTCCATATCGAGAGAAAAAAGATAAGTAAAGTGGCCAGAACGAGAACAGAGTAGATGGTGATATTGGTCCAGGTCAGGAGACTATCCACGGTTTGAAAAAAGAGACTTATACTGATGCCTCCGATGAATGCGAAAGATGTGCCCAGGCTGGATCGGGCTACCGGGGTTAATGCAGCGGTATCGAATATATTGATATTCAATTTCCGGCGGCTTAATTTATTTATATGACCGCTTTCAGCGAATGAATAATATATAAGCCATCCGAGCAGGCCGAACAGGATAGCGAAAGTAATCAGGGCGTACAGGTAAAGCCACCAGCCTTCCTCACCCCACTCCCAGCGCCAGGGTACCTGTATTAAAACCCAGAAGGCGGCTCCGATTGTGAAGGCAGTCCATTCCCAGCGCCGTCGTGGTAGAAAAACAGATTCAGTCGGGTCCGCATCGCGGTTGATTTGAAGTTCAATGAAAGTATTAATGGCCATATTGCTCAATTTTTGCATATAAGGAAAAATCAGGAAGATATAGCCGACTAGTAATGGTGCCCCCAGGAACTGCCGCCAGAAATCCCACTGGTTGAAGCTGTCAGCTTCTCCGTCCAGGAGCGTGGCGATTATTAAAAAAAGTAATAGTGCTGATGTAACTAAAACTGCAAACCAGTACCATGGTAAATGCGTACTCTTTACTACTGCCTGGAGAAGGTTTAGTCTAGGTTTTTCATTTTTATCCGGCACAATTAGAGTTCTCCGGTGAAATTATTTAATTACGTATTATGTGAATTTGAAACTACCATATCACAGGCTGAATATTCAAGTAAAGACAGTTCTACCTGCATGAGTGGAAATTTCTTCCCAAACGTATTCACATGACCGGATATTCCCTATATAATGACTTGGGAGTATCATGTTAAGCGTATCCAATATATCCAAGTCTTATAACGCCCGGTACCTGTTCAGCGATATCAGTTTCAACGTGGGTATGAAAGACCGCGTTGCTATCATCGGGCAGAACGGCACGGGCAAGACCACGCTGTTCGAGATTATCTCCGGTAACATCACCCCGGACAGCGGCAACGTCACCATGCGGCGCGGTACGGTCATCGGCTACCTGAAGCAGGACATCACGCCCACTTCAGAAAAACGCCTGCTCGATGAGGTGGTCGGTTCCTCCGCCGATATCAACAAGATGGCGCATAAGATACAGCTACTGCACGAGGAGCTCGCCGATGAGCAGGATGAGGACGTTGTTGCCGGATTGCTGGAGGAACTCGGGGAACTACAGCACGAGTTCGAGATAAGCGGCGGTTACGACATCGAACACGAAGCCAAGATTATCCTTTCCGGGCTGGGATTCGCCGAATCCGATTTTAACCGCAGCCTCGCCGAATTCAGCGGCGGCTGGCTGACTCGCGTCGAGCTTGCCAAGCTGCTGTTCGTCAATCCGGATATTCTTATCCTCGATGAGCCCACCAATCACCTCGACCTGGAAGCTATCAGGTGGTTCGAAGGCTATCTGGCGGGCTATCACGGCGCCATACTGGTCACGTCTCACGACCGGGCTTTTCTCAATAACGTAGCTAAAAAGGTCATCGCTTTCGAGAGAGACGAAGTGGTCTTCTTCAACGGGACGTACGATAATTATGTTCTCGCCCGGGAGAAAGACCTGGAGACCCGGCGCGCCACCGCGAAAAAGCAGGAACAAATCATCAAGAAGGAGACGCGCTTCATCGAACGTTTCCGCGCCAAGAACACCAAAGCGAGCCAGGTGCAGAGTCGCATCAAGAAACTGGAAAAGATGGAAAAGGTGGTCGTGCCGCGTTCGACGAAGAAAATGAAGTTTTCCTTTCCGGAGCCGAAACGCAGTGGCCACGTGGTGATAACGCTGGACGATATATCGAAATCTTACGATTCTAAGCAGGTTTATAAAAACCTCAACCTGGTGCTGAACCGCGGGGATAAGGTGGCGCTGGTGGGACCGAACGGCGCCGGTAAGACAACGCTGCTCAGGATTCTGGCGGGGGTGCTGCCCTTCGAGAGCGGCCAGTGTATCCTGGGGCATAACGTCGCTACATCGTATTTCGCTCAGTATTATATAGAGCTGCTCAATCCGAAGAACACCATCCTGGAAGAGCTCTGGCAGGTCGCCCCGGACGAACCGGAGCAGCAATTACGGGGACTGCTGGGGGCTTTCCTCTTCAGCGGGGATGATGTCCTGAAGAAGATATCCGTACTCTCCGGGGGAGAAAAGACCCGCGTGGCTATCGCCCGGATGCTGATCCGGCCGGGGAATTTCCTCCTGTTCGACGAGCCCACCAACCACCTCGACATACCTTCGCGGGAAATACTGGCCGACGCGCTGGAAGCCTACCGGGGAACCTTCTGTTTTATCACCCACGACCGCACGCTTATCCGGGAAACGGCCAATAAAATAATTGAAATTATAGACGGGCAAATCCGTATCTTTCCGGGAGATTACGACGACTATCTTTACAGGAAGGAGTCTCCGCTTCAGGACTTAAGTGAAACCGTGAAGGTGGTAAGGGCCAGCGCGAAAAAGACGGCGCCAGATGCCAAACAGCGGCGTCAGCGCAAGGCTATCGAGGGAGAGTTGAGGAACCGGCATTACCGCGAGACGGCCCCCCTGAAAAAACGGCTGGCCGGTATCGAGAAAGAAACCGGGAAACTGGCGGCGCGTAAGCAGGAGATTGAGCAATTGCTCGCCGACCCCGGCCATTACCGGGACAACCGCAGGGTCGTGGAAATCAACCGCGAATACCGGGAAGTCCAGGATAATATCAAAACTCTGAATACCGAGCGTGAAAGGCTCGAGGCTGATATCGAGAAGCTCAGACAGGAGCACGAAGCCCGGCTGAAGGATATTTGACGTTACACCTCACCGATAGATGAACATAAGGATGTGATTCCTGCGGTATGTAGGTCTGTTTAACTACCATTGAATGGACATCGGGATGATTGCCGTTCCATGCGTATGTTTGTGCGTAGTTAAAACTTTATTGATAACTCGAATTGACCACATTCAAAGGTAATACGATGGCTGTTCCTGTTCCAAGCAGCCTTGACCTGCTTGGTGGTCATTTTAACGCCTAGCATATTAGATACAGCTTTTGTGAGTTACTCGCTGGTACGTGCAACTAAACCATGTTCAAGAAGCTCTATTATGGCGGTTGTTATCATAGCTTCAGTATCATAACATGTGTTAATATGAGTGTGAAGTATTAAAGTAGGGTTCTAAGGATTATGAGGAAGAAGAAGGCAATATTATTGGTATCGGTCATTATATTGGGGGTATTGCCGGCGGTATCCTTATCCGGCTGCGGGGATACCCGTCCTGGTTTCGAGGAGGTTATGGCTAATGCTATCGAGGCTGCCGCTGAAGTGGAAACCTACAGCATGGAGAGCGAAGCCGAAAACTGGGACGTTCCCTGGGGTGTTCGGGACTGGGAAAATACTATATCATCCAACCGCAATTACTCCGGTATACTTGGCAGGCTTACCGATTTGGAGGATACAAAAGAACTGGATGACGTGAGGATCAACGGAGTGGACTATTATCACTATATCGGTAAAAACAAGGTGGACGAAAGTGTAACGGAACAGTTCCCGTCGCTCGAATACGAACGAAACGATACCGAGTTCTGGATAGGGAAAGACGACTTCTTTCTGCGGCAATGCAAGGTTTACATGGAAATCGCTGAGAATAACGAAGATACCGGCGAAATCGTACCTTACAGCGTAGCCACCTTCACGTTTTCCAGGTTCAACGACCCGATAGAGCTAGAAGGTCCTGAGCTGGAATAAGTGGAATAACGGCATG
>JASFHJ010000089.1:0-6114 GCA_050123255.1 Dehalococcoidia bacterium | reverse complement strand
GCTTCACCGACGGCAGCCAGTTCGGGCTGGGGGCGGAGGTAGGCATCAGCACGCAGAAAATGCACGCCCGCGGCCCCCTGGGACTGAGAGAGCTAACGACCTACAAATGGGTCATCCGGGGGACGGGTCAGGTCAGGCCTTAGTCAGGTACTGACACTATTTATACCACCTCATCTCACCACCCCGGTATTATTTTAATCCCTACCCACCCGTCCCAATTAATGAAAAGAGGGGCTCTGCCCCTCTTATGCACCCCGGAGGATGATATATCCCATCTGTAACGCCCATATATTGCGATGGTATGGGAGGTAGCTATTTCCCGGAGACTGGCACGATGCCACGAGGGCGGCTTGCCTTCGCTGAAGCTTTAGCGCAAGCAGGTCGGGGGGAATAGATATTTTATAAAGGTGGGGAGGAAAATGCGAGGAGGTTAACCTCCTCATCTGATGCATGATTTTCAAAAGTTGAAATTAACAGCTACTGAGTGACTTTCAATACCTCTTCCTGTGCCTGGAAAAGCTCCCGGATGCCCTTTTCTCCCAGAGATAACAAATCGTCAACGGAATTGCGGGTAAACGGCTTACCCTCGGCGGTGCCCTGAATCTCCACGAACTCACCCTTACTCGTCATCACCACGTTAAAATCCACCGACGCCTGGGAGTCCTCGTCATAACAGAGGTCCAGCATCATGTATGTGTTCACGATGCCCACGCTGGTAGCCGCCACGGCGCTTTTCAACGGTATGGACGATATAATTCCCATGTTGGCCAGCGTTTCCATTGCCTGGCGCAGGGCCACGTAAGCCCCGGTGATAGCCGCGGTGCGCGTTCCGCCGTCCGCCTGGATGACATCGCAATCAATCGTTAATGTTCTTTCACCCAGCTCATCGAGGTCGACCACCGCCCTTAACGACCGCCCTATCAGGCGCTGGATTTCCTGGTTGCGCCCTCCCACTCTCCCGCGGGTGGAATCCCGCTGACTGCGGGTAACCGTCGCCCGGGGCAGCATGGCGTACTCGGCGGTTATCCAGCCGGTGCCGCTTCCCTTGAGAAACGGCGGTACTCTCTCCTCGACGCTGACCGAGCAGAGCACGTGGGTCTTGCCCAGCTTGATTAATGCCGAACCCTCCGCAAAGCTCTGATAACCGGTGATAATCTCCACCGGTCTTAATTCGTCGTATTTACGCCCGTCAACTCTTTTCACAAACCCTCTCCCATCTATTTAACAATATCTCAGAGTATAGCATTGATAATGGGTGAAGTAAAACGATCTGTTAGAGCCCCAGCAGGTACTCCTTAATCCACATCAGTGCCGCTTCGGCGGCGCTTTCTTTATTCTGCTCACGGTCTCCGTAGAACCGGTGACGCTGGCTCAATACACTCCTGGCATCGGCCAGACCCAGGTAGAAAAGCCCCACCGGCTTATCCGGCGTGGCACCGCCCGGTCCGGCAATACCCGTATCGGCGATACAAATGTCAACGTCCAGCAGACGCCTGCCTCCGTTTGCCATCTCTTCAGCCACCTGGCTGCTGACCGCGCCGTATTTTTCCAGGGTCCCGGCGGTAACCCCGATGACTTTCATCTTGATTTCATTGCTGTAAGACGTCACCGACCCTTTATAATAGTCGGAGCTGTCCGGTATATTGGTAACAGCGTGGGATAACAGCCCGCCGGTAGCCGATTCCACAACGCCCAGCGTCAGCCCCTTCTGCCTCAGTAATTCTCCGATTTCCTTCGCCAGCGTATTCAATTGCATTAGATATACCTCTCCATCAACCCGTAAAGCAGGTCGTCGGTGACCCCGTCTTCACCCAATTGCCGCATAACACGATTCACCTGCTCCCGCAACATTATATCATCAAGGTCATCGAGTCGATTATACACCGCCATCCGGCGTCCCAGCTTGTAATTCTCCTTTTCTTCCGGAGACAGTTCCTGAAAGCGCCGTATTACCGCCAGCATCTTCTCCTTATCTCCGGGCAACTTGCCTTCCACTTCGGGTAAGAGATTGATAATATGGTCGCTGACTATCTGCGATTCACACTCCAGGTTTTCAACGAACAGCTTCAGTTCTTCCACGACTTCTTCATCGGTCAGCCGGACGAATTCACCGGACCGGACATCCTCGGATATAAGCATCCGGGGCTGTACGGTCAGCGTACGCAGTCTTATGAAATCCGGGTTAATCCGATTGAGGGCCTTGGCGGTTTCAATAGCATGTTCGCGCCACCATTTCCTGCCGCCGGCGCCCGGCATGACGTACTCGCACAAAGATATCCCCGAAGCCACCACCTTTTTTCCCGCGGCTACATGGTCGGCGGCGGTGACACCCTTGTCCAGAAACTCCAGCACCGAATCATAGCCCGACTCCATCCCGATGTGAATCCGGGAAAGCCCGGCATCACGTAGCTGTTGAAGCTCTTCGATGCTTTTGCGGGCAATGGTATGGGAACGCGCATAGCTGGTAATGCGTTCCAGTTCCGGGAACGTCTCCTTGAGATAGCGGATTATTTCCACGAGGTCCGCCGTCTTCATAATCAGGGTATTGGCATCCTGCAAAAAGACGCTTTTACCGCCGGCATACATCCAGAGAGCGACGTTGCGGTAGCTGTCGTTGGGAGGACTATTATAGACGGCCGCGGCTGCTTCCCGGATATCTTTACCCCGCCCGTGCGCGATTTCCTTAATCCTTTCCGAAATGGATTTGGCGGTGAGTATATCCTGTTTAACCTCGTCGACCGGCCTCAACTGGAACTTCTGACCCTTGTAAATAGGACAGAATTTGCACCGGTTCCAGGGACAGTTCCGGGTGACGCGTATCAGCAGTGAAAACGACTCGCTGGGGGGACGTATCGGTCCCAGCTCGAATGATTCCGGGGCCATCTCTCCTAAAGCCAAGGAAAAACCGTTCCTTTGATATATTCAAAGTTAGCCTTTACGTTATCGGCGCCGCTGAGGATATCCATGTGACCGGGCAGCAGGTATTCGATATCCAGACCGGAAAGGCCTTCGATGGATGCCTTTAACTGGTCGGCGTTACCGCCGGGGAGGTCCACCCTGCCGGTATTCATATTGAAGAGCACATCGCCGCAGATTAGTATTCTGTCGGTGCGGTTATAAAAGCAGACGCAGTCCGGCGAATGTCCCGGCGCCGCTATGAGCTCCCACTCGGTACCGTTTACCTGTATTCGGTCGGCATCCGGTACCATATCGGCGGTAAATTCCGCCGGCTCTATCCCGAAGGTTCGGGCGCCTTCGATTACCACGAATTCGTAATTCTCTTTCTGGACAGGATGGAGAGCTATCCCGGCGCCGGATAACGTCTTGAAAGGCTCGTTGGCGTTACAGTGGTCGATGTGGAGATGGGTATTCATTATCGTGCCGATATCCTCGGGCTTGATACCGTCCTGCCTCATTCTCCCCAGCTTTGATTCCAGATACATGGCGTTACCGGGGTCGATTATAACCCCCGGGCTGCCCGTGACGATATAGGTGTTGCAGTCCAGCATGCCCTGTTCCGGGTACAGGTATAGATTATTTCCTAATTTCATGTTATATTGTCTCCAAAAGTATTATTCCCGCAGATATATTGATTATATAATATCCGGTGAAGCCGGATAAACCTGCAAGGAGGTTATTCAATGGGTATACTAGCTGCAATCCTGGGGGGTGTCGGCGCGCTTTGCGCGATATTCGGTATTATTTTAGCCGTGGACGTCTTCACCATCGACCTTAATGCAAATCTGTCATGGAACTTCTGGTTTTTCCTTGCAGTCATACTCCTGGTAGCCAGCATCGCCGCATCGGTTGGCTATAAAGGAGGTATGGAAGACTAGCCGGATTTAAATGAGCCGTTCCAACCGGGAGATATATTGACTGGAGAAAAGAGCCATATCCCCGTACGGCTGCGGGTCAGGGTAACACCCAACGCTGCCCGCAGCGAGATTACCGGCTTTGCCGAGGACGTGCTTCACGTGAAAGTGGCGGCAGTCCCGGAAAAAGGCAGAGCCAATAAAGAGCTCATCGATTACCTTAGCCGGGTATTAGGCATCGGCAAAACATCGGTACGCCTGCTAAAAGGGCAAACCAGCCGCAGTAAGGTTCTAGCTATTGATGGCTTGGGCCGGGAGGAGATTTCTCGTCGGCTTTCTGCCTAGACTTCTTCCGGCGTCGCCACCAGGCGAAGTAGAGGATTATCAGGATTACTATCCATACCGGACTGAAAATCCCGATGCCGATAAGGATGTTAACCAGTACCCGCCCGAAGTTTATCAGCCCGTGCCAGACGCTGTCCGCCACACTGCCGATATCCCAGCCGGGCAGAACGGTAATGTAATTCATCCTTTCATAGGTATCGGTATTGCCGCGGTCGTCGATTACCGTCAGGGTTACCGTGAAACTATCATCATTATTATATTCGTGACCGGGAAATTCTTCGGTGCTGGTATCGCCGTCGCCGAAATCCCACTGGTAGCTATAAGGTTCGAATCCACCGGACAATTCCGGCCTGAACCAGACCTTGTCGCCTTCCTTGATAACCTTAGTGTTGGCGGTAAATTCAACCGAAAGCTGGGAATGCACCAGGCTTACCTGTATCAGAGAGGTAGCCGAACTCTGTTCAAGGTACTGCATCCTGCCCTTTATCTGCTCTATCTCTTCCCGGGTATTGGTCAGTTCACGCTGTACTTTCAGGATTTCTTCGACCGTTCCGGCCTGCTGCATAAGCTCCAGCAGCTGTGCTTCGCTGGCTTCCAGGTTACTCAACCTCGCCTGGAGGTCGATGTATTCCTCGGTGACGTCCTCCCCGGAGGTGCTTTCCGAGGTTACCTCGACCGCCATGTTGCGGAGTGCCTGAATGGCATCGTTGAAGAAATTGGCGTCCACCCGGATGGAAATAACACCCACCATGCGGTCGCCGTCCTGCTGGCTTCTGGAGTCGACCACATAGCCATCGAACGTAGACGCCAGGCTGGCGATTTGCTCCATGCTTTGAGTTACATCTTCAACGACGATGGTCATATAGCCGGTGCGGATAATCATGCGGTCCAAAGCTATTTCCTGCGGTTCCGGCGCTCCAGGCTGAGGAATCGCAGTCTGTGTCACCGTGGCTGTCGTTGTTGTGGGTGCCGACCCTGCATAAAAGCCGGGCGGCGGTCCTTCATCCGCATTATTTCCATTCAAATCCAGGAATGGTGAAGACGAACCTTCTTCGAGACCATAAGAATGTCTAATCGCATCTGATTCGTCACCGGACGTGCCGATACTCTGATAGAAAATCAGAGGGTCTCCTTCACCGGCGCCACAGGCTCCTACACCTAACAGCAGTAAAATTATAAGTATCCCCAATACAAGCTTTTTCATGAAATCCTCCCCCTTTTCAGCCAGTGCTATTATAGTATAACGCAGCAAGGGGGAGAAAGTTTCTACAAATATCACCAGAATTAAGGTAGATTAAGAATCGGCGTTTTCGTACACCCGGATGCGGCGCATGCGCAGGATAAGGAACACCTCTTTGCCCACCGCCAGGTCCATCTTCTCGAAAAGGTAATAAGGCAGTTCGGCGATGAGCGTCTGGCTCTCCACCTCTATCCAGAGTCGGGCGGTATTACGGGCGTACTTGATTTCAGCGATAGTGCCGGTAAAGCCGTTAACGCCACGACCGGGCGGCCGGCTTTCCGATACATAGATATGGCGCGGGAGGATAGCCACTCGATGAATTGATTCCGCTTCATGGGGCACGATCAGTTTCAGGCCGCCGCAATCAACTTCCACGATACCGTGTTCGGTAACTCTACATGAATCGCAGTCGAGTATATTAGGTCCGCCGATGAAATCTGAAACGTTCTCACCCTCGGGATAGAAAAGCACTCTTTCCGGTTCGGCTACCTGTTCTATCCGTCCTTCCTGGAGAATCGCCACGCGGTCGGCCATTTCCACCGCTTCCATGAGGTCATGGGTGATATGAACGGTGATAATCCCCAGTTCGCGGTGGACCCGGCGTAACTCCAGCCGCAGGTTCCTGGAGGTCTGGAGGTCGATGGCTCCCAGGGGTTCATCCAGCAGCAGGATACGCGGCGAAGGCGCCAGCGCCCGGGCTAAGGCCACCCGTTGCTT
>JASFHJ010000088.1:0-6211 GCA_050123255.1 Dehalococcoidia bacterium | reverse complement strand
GGCTGACCATGTCAATGCCGGAGATACGGTAAGAATAATGCCGGGGACATATAACGAGCAAGTAGATATTTCAATATCAGGAACCTTAACCGATTATATAACCTTTACAAGTCATGATCCCAATAATCAAGCCGTTATCACCAATGCCCCACATTCACTAAAAGGCACTATTAGAATAATTGGTGCAGACTATAATAGACTGCAAAATTTAAATATCAATAATACCAGCTATTCCGAGCGTGGCTCTTGTGTGTATATTTCAGGGAATGCCCAAAACAACATAATCGATAACTGTTCACTTTCATCTGTATCCGATAACTGGTGGGCCGGTGGTGTTGTTATTTACGATGGTCCTGCTAATACCCTTATTCAAGATAATCATATTTCGACCACGGCGGATGGCTACGACGGACCGTTTGGTGTCCTTCTTTACTATGTCGGCGGAGGGACGGTTATTCGCAATAATACAATTATCGGCGGTTTCTTCGACGGAATAGGGGGTGCACCTAATTTTAGTATTAATGGCGGCCCTTATCACGATGCAGATATCAATGATAATTACATCGAAGGGGTTAACGGTGACGGCATAGAATCTGAAGGCGGGAATATCAATGTAAGAATCTGGGGGAATGAAATCAGAGATCCGGAACTTATGGGAATAGCAATAGGTGCAACCATAATCGGACCTTTACATATCTTCCGTAATACTATACAGGAACATCTTAACGGCGCCATCAAGATGGGGCATGATTCAACGGGTACAACGTATATTTATCACAATACAATCTTTACGACCTATTATGATGCTTGCGGGCCGGTTGATTTCGCAGGACCCGGTGTCGGAAATGTTATATCACGCAATAATATTTACCAGGTCGGGAAATGGATTATAGAGACCTGTTTCACCGATCTGGGAGGAAATGACTTCGACTATGACAGTATGTTTACAACTAATACCACCAGGTTCGTGAAATGGTTCGGCGATTGGCATCTCGATTTTTCCAGTTTCCAGACCGAAACCGGTCAGGAATTACACGCAATATCAGCCGACAGTGAATTTGTTGACCCGGCTAATCACGACCTGGAGTTACAGATAACCTCACCGTGTATTGATCAAGGAATTATTCTTCCCGGTTTCAATGATGCCAATTCCCTCTGGCCGTATCGCGGCACAGCTCCCGACATGGGTGCTTTTGAATACGTCCCTCGAGAACCCCTGGCGACCACTCTCGATGCTACCTCAATTTATACGACTACAGCTACCCTCAATGGAATCATAGACGAGGACGGTGGCGAACCCTGCCAGTATAGTTTTGAATACGATGTGGACTCAGGAGAACCTTATTCCAACAGTACGTCGTGGGAGGGCAGCAAAACAAGCGGGCAGTCGTTTAGCAGTAACATTTCCGGACTCAGCCCGGGATATACTTACTACTTTAGAGCACTAGCTAAAAACAGTTCCGGTACGAGTTACGGCTCTGAATTTACTTTCACTACCGAAGCTGAGTTTATCTCGTTTACGATTACCGATTACAACGATGACGGAATATTGTTTGACGCCCTGGATCCCGGTGAGACCGGCCAAGCTGACAACGGTGGCATCATCGGTGCCGTGACCATCATCATCGAGGACGAGACCAATATAGATGTTGATATCTACGTAAAAGGGAACGATTTTACCGGCGACCCTGCCGGCACTATTCCCGTTGGTTGTGTGACATACGATAGTGATGATGACCCGGCGGGAGCTTTCACGCTTACTGATTCCTATGGTGAGCCGTGGTATTCGGTTGGCGCGTACACTCGACACGTACGGCAGGTTTACTACTGGCTTAACATCCCACCGGGGCAATTGGCCGGAAGCTATACCAGCATCTTCTTCTTTTTAGTGGCAGCATCACCGTAACGGAGAAAAAAGATTAAAAGGAACCTACTAATATTGATGGTACTGGCTGGAATCATTTCCGGCGGGCTGGTCGGAGCCGTGCCGGTAGTGGCGGAGGGAGAGGAATCATCGGTCGACGCTGAGGTGAACGTTATTGACGGGAGTGAGGCGGTATTCGGAGGCAACATCAGCGCTTATCGCAACGTGCTGTTTCCCACGAGGGTCCTGGGAAAGCCCGACCTTTTTACCGCCTGGCTCTATTACAGGGGCTGGATAAACATAGAATTGACCGAAACCGTGCCCGATTGCACATCGGTAAGTATCTGGGCAGGTTATTTCGGCTGGAGTAAGGTTTATTTTCAGGTATACACTTCGCCGGATGGTTATACCTGGAAGCTGGCCGGCAATATCCGTTCGAACAGCCCGGGGATAAAGCTTTATGAATTATCCGGCGATTACGGAAACGTCAGATATATCAGAGTAAAACTCGTCGGCTCGCGCTGGGCTTTAGGCCTGCTCGATGCCGTCAGCGCTAAAGGAGGTGATGCAGGAACAGACTAATAAAGCAGACATTATATTAACATTTCAAATCCTGAGGATTATCACGAAACAACGATAAAGGAGGAACACAACGTGAAAAAGCTGATAATCAGTATTACATTATCACTGATGCTGGTAGCGGTACTGGCGGCTCCGGCGATAGCGGCTGAGGAGGAAGCGAGCACATCTGCGACAGTTACCGTAAGCGAGTATGTAAACATTACCCTTAGCGGCTCTATTGATTTCGGTTCGGTGGAACCTTCTGATAGTATGACTTACGAAGCTACTGGACAGTCAGATGGTGATCCTGCAATCACGATCACTGTCGAATCCGATACTAACGTAAATGTTGATATCGGTATAAAGGGTTCAGTCACGGGAGCTTTAGCTCTCGGTAACTGGCAGTACAGCACTACTCATACAGGAACAAAGACAGCGATACCCGCAAGTTATGGAACTGCGGTATATACAGACCAAGGGGTTGGCTCCTATGCTTTCTACCACTGGGTTAACGTACCTTTAGGCACTCCTTCGGGCGCGCAAGGGTGTAACATCTACTACAAAGCAATTGATACTGGTGGAACCTTTTAAGCAGGAGTAACAATGAAAAAACTTTGCCTGTTTTTAACGCTGACAATAATACTGCTACTGGCGCTGCCGCTGCCCGTACACGCTGACGAAGAGGAGGCGAAGTATAACTTCGCCACCGCCCAAGGTAATAAAGAGCTGGGTATCCCGTATGGCAGCCAGGGTTTCGGCAGCATCTACTTCTATAATATCGACGGCAACCGGATAACCCATATCCTTCTTGAGGTGAGTCAGGCCCCGGAGGGCTGGAGCGTGAGTATAGAACCGCCGACCGGTCAAACGCAGGTATCGGTCAGTGGCATGCCGGTTACGGTCACGGAAAACCTCTACGTGGAGCCCGGGGAGCTATACCAGGAGGAACCGGCGAGCGTACCTGAAGGGATGATTTCCATCAAGGTACCGGGGCGGGGATATACACTGGGCAAGGAAGCCCGTATAAAGATTACCATCCCCGAAACGGAGACTCCGGGAACCACCGGCGACATCACGATAGCCGCCGAGGCTTTCTGGTTGGGACAGTCGGGCAGCGCCGCGGTGAAGCAGGCAAGGGACTTCGACTTTCATGTGACCGTAACTTCCGGAATTACGGGATATACCGAGGAGGTCATCGGGCAAAGTGAGAATGCTACCGGGCAGACCTCCGAGAGCGAGGTTGAGCACTCAGGTGAAGGATTGGCGACACCTGCTGATCAGGATCAATCAAGTGGT
Source organism: Dehalococcoidia bacterium (assembly GCA_050123255.1). GTDB lineage: Bacteria > Chloroflexota > Dehalococcoidia > Dehalococcoidales > RBG-16-60-22 > W425. The sequence goes on along the minus strand of JASFHJ010000088.1, from coordinate 2,490 downwards.
ATAACAATGAATACCTGGCTCCTGATCATAATTGCGGTAATAGTTGTCGTAATAGTACTAGTTTTGTTAATAATAATTATCCGGAGAAGGAGTTAAAAAGAATTCTCTAAATTTATAGATTTATTTACCATAGCTAAACTAATCAACGATAGAATTAATGATTATTTTACATAATTGTATCATTTAATTATGATGCCCGTATGTTGCTGTTTTTAAATCCGGGATTAAAACAGAGCATTCCCTGGCATCAGGTCGCGGTAACGATGTGAATCGTACCTGCGAAAACTGTCAACATCGATGGTATCTCCACCATCGCCTCAAGCGTACCCGCTGTCTCACATGTTTTACGGAACAACGCAGGAATAAATGTAACGAATCAACGAACAATCCCGGCGTTCTCAACATACCCAAACCTCATATCGAACATCTTGACACCCCCTTTCTTAGAACCTACAATTACTCTGTACGTGCCGGTTTACCAGCCGTAGTATTGACACAGGCCGGTTTACCGACCGGAACTTTAGTGCAGGCCGGGATGGCGGAAATGGCAGACGCAGCGGACTTAAAATCCGCCGGAGAAATCCTTGTGGGTTCGAGTCCCTCTCCCGGCACCAGATTAATCTGAATTATGGCCTGGCTGGTAATCATAATCGGCTACCTGATAGGCGCTCTACCCACCGCCTATCTGGCCGGACGCCTTCTTAAAGGCGAAGATATCCGGCGGATGGGCGATGAAAATATGGGCGCGGGCAACGCTTACCATGAGTTAGGTGCCCGGGTGGGGATAACGGTCGGCATCATCGACGCCGGCAAGGGCGCCCTGGCGGTATACATCGCCCAGGCCAGCAACCAGTCTCTGGCCGTCGTGCTGATTACCGGCACGGCTGCCGTCGTAGGTCATAACTGGCCGGTGTTTCTCGGGTTCCGGGGCGGGCGCGGCGAATCTACGACTATCGGCGTACTGACCATGCTGATACCCCAGCCGATGTTCATTATGGCTGCTCCTACCATCCTGGTATTATTGATAACGAAAAAAGTCCCCGTTGCCAGCACGGTACTCTTCGTTCCGCTTTCTCTACTGAGCTGGTGGTTCGGTGCCCGGACTCCGGTAATCCTCTACAGCATCGCCCTGCCCTGCCTGGTGGGATTTACCCACCTTCTCAGAACCAGATTAAAGGTGGTCAGTGAAGCCTGATTGCCCTGGTGATACCGGCTGAAATCAAGTTGGGAGTAAAAGGATATTGACTGCGTCCAAAGAGAAAAAAGGACTGGGACTTGTCCAGATATTCACCGGCAACGGTAAAGGCAAGACGACCGCAGCCCTGGGAACAGTTTTGCGGGCCGCCGGTTACGGTTATAAAATATTCATCGTTTTCTTTTTCAAGGGAGAGTACGCCCTTGGTGAATACGCCACCTTGCCACTGCTACCCAACGTTACCGTTGCCAGCTACGGCCTGCGACGCCTGGTAGACCTGAATAATATCAAGCCCGAAGAGATCGAACAGGCAAAGCTGGCGCTGGATGCTGCCCGTGAAGCTATCCGGAGCGGTGAATACGACCTGGTGATGATGGATGAGGTTAATGTTGCCGCTGAGTATAAACTCATTAAGCTGAACGACGTTATTGACCTGGTAAAGAATAAACCGGATAATGTTGAGCTTATCCTGACGGGACGCTATGCCGATAATAAACTCATCGAAATGGCCGACCTCGTTACCGAAATGGTCAAGATTAAGCATCCGTTCGATAAAAAAATCGCCGCGAGGAAGGGTATTGAGTATTAGGCCGGGTTAACGTTATGACCGAGACCAAGCTGCTGCTGGCAACGAACAATCGCGGTAAAGCGCGCGAATTCGGTTACCTTTTCAGGGGTATTCCCTACCGACTGGTGACGATGGCTGACGAGGGAATCACGACCGAAATCGCCGAGACGGGAAAGACTTTCGGGGAAAACGCCGCTCTCAAAGCCACGGTTTTAACCCGGGAAAGCGGACTGCTGACCCTGGCTGACGATTCCGGTCTGGAAGTAGATGCCCTGGGCGGTGAACCGGGAGTGCTCTCACACCGTTATGCCGGGGATAACGCCACCGATGACGACCGCGTTAATTTCCTGCTGAAAAAGCTGGAAGGCGTACCGGACGAAAAGCGCACGGCCCGTTTCCTCTGCGTTATCGCCATAGCCGCACCCGATGGCGGCGTCGAGTTGTTTTCCGGTGAATGCCCGGGAATAATCGCTACTACTCCCCGGGGTGAAAACGGCTTCGGCTACGATCCCGTATTCTACGTGCCGGAGCTCGGTAAAACGATGGCTGAAATACCGGCCGAAGTAAAGAACAAAATCAGCCACCGGGCGAGGGCGGCGGAAAAAGCCAGGGAGTATCTGGTTAATACGAGTAATATTTAATATTTGTATATACCAATTATATAAATTTCAGCTTTCCCCGTTCCGTGAAGTGGAAGTTTTCATCCGGCACCATGTAGGATAATCCT
>JASFHJ010000087.1:0-6301 GCA_050123255.1 Dehalococcoidia bacterium | reverse complement strand
ACACCGTTGTCCGGCGCTATGAAGTCGGCTTCCGGTGTTCTGAGAATAACCGGTTTTCTCCCGGTTCCTACTCCGGGATCGACCACCACCACGTGGATAGAGCGCCGCGGAAAAAATTCGTAAACGGTACCGAGGATATAGGTTGCCTGTGCGATATTTTGAGGCTCGATAGTATGGCAGATATCTACCAGTCTGGCTTCGGGATTGATACCGAGGATTACCCCTTTCATGGCAGCCACGTAAGCATCGGATGTGCCGAAATCGGTAGTGAGGGTAATTATGGTACCCATATTGCTATCTATCCTGCTTTAACCCACCCGCAGGGATACTATGGAAAGGATAATAAATATGACAACCAGCGCAATGGTAAGCTGGAAAAGCGTTTTTTCCACACCCCGCTTGGTACGAAAAACCGTGTCAGCCTGTCCGAAGATGCCGCCCAGACCGCCACCGCGCACCTGAAGCAGGGATACCCCAATTAACGCTACCGCGACCACTATCTGGGCTATATATAAATATGTTTCCATGCCTGTCCTTTATTTGTATCGATTTCTATCCGTCGAGCGCTTTCTTTAAGACCTCGCTGACCAGCTGCGGGTTGGCCTGGCCCCTCGTCGCCTTCATCACCTGACCTACCAGGAATTTCAACGCGGTTTCTTTGCCCGCGCGGTAATCCGCCACGGGCTGCGCATTAGAGTTTATCACTTCCGATGCTATTTTCTCAAGCTCAGCCGTATCACTTATCTGGCTTAATCCCCGCTCTTCGATGATTTCTTTGGCGTTTTTCCCGGAATTGTACATCTCCTCGAGGACAGATTTAGCGGTGGCGGCATTAATCGTGCCGTGGGAACTCTGAATCAATACAGCCAGATTATCCGGGCTGACTTTAGCTTTAAATTCATCAATGTTAATACTCTGTGCATTGACGATGCGGCTGACCTCGCCGAGAATCCAGTTGCTGACTTCCTTGGGGGTTACATCTTTCTTGACCCGGCTGGCGGCTTCGTAATAGTCCGCCATGGCTTTGGAACCGGTTAGTAAAGCAGCGTCATAATTCGGCAGGCTGTATTCGGACATGAAACGGTGACGCTTTTGCTCCGGTAATTCCGGCAGCCTGGTTTTGACCTCTGCCATCCATTCATCACTGATGGTCAGGGGCGGTAAATCGGGCTCCGGGAAGTAGCGGTAGTCGTGCGCATACTCCTTGCTTCGCTGGGAGGCCGTCCTTCCCTTGTCCTCCACCCAGCCGCGCGTTTCCTGCACCAGTTTCTTTCCTTCGGCGGCGGCTTTGGTCTGGCGTTTTACCTCGTATTCCATCGCCAGGTAGACGGCTTTAAAGCTGTTCAGGTTCTTTACCTCTACCTTGGTTCCCAGTTCGGTGCTGCCCTCCGGTCTAACGCTGACATTGGCGTCGCAGCGGAAGCTGCCCTCCTCCATGTTGCCGGTGGACACTCCCAGGTATTGAAGTATGCTGCGAAGCTGCATGAGATATTGCCGGGCTTCTTCCGGCGAACGCAGGTCAGGCTGGCAGACGATTTCCATCAGCGGGGTGCCGGAACGGTTGATATCCACCAGGCTGTAGTCGCCGCTCGATGAAGACCGGTGCATCAATCTGGCGGTGTCCTCCTCGAGGTGGATATTGTCGATGCCTATCCTCTTCTCCTGCCCGTCAACATCGATGGTCAACCAGCCGTCGTAACCGATGGGGGCGTAGTCCTGGGAAATCTGGTAGCCCTTCATGAGGTCGGGGTAGATGTAATTCTTCCGGTCAAAGCTGGTGTTGCGAGTGATAGAACAATTCAAGGCCAGGGCGGTCATCATGGTGTATTCCACCGCCTGCCGGTTAATCACGGGCAGAACGCCGGGCATGCCCAGGCACACCGGGCATACGTGGGTATTGGGCGGCTTGCTGGCATATTCGGTGCTGCAGCCGCAGAACATCTTGCTTTCCGTAAGTAGCTGGGCGTGGACTTCCAGTCCTATAACCGTCTCGTAATTCATAGAAAATCCGTTAAACAGGCAACACATCAAGTATAGCAATATTAGTCGTGGCTGACAAGAAAGGGGCGTGTAGTAGAGGTTGAAATGGCTAAATTTCGTTGCTATACTGAAATACTGCCAAATAGGTTCAGGGGAGGAATGCGTTTTGGAAGTATCGCATCATCGCTGCTTGTGACCCGCAGGGGACGACGCTGATACCAGTGAGGTTGAAACTACACTTACCGGTGGAAGGTGGTCAAACCGCCTTACAGTGGCCGGTACAAAGTCATAAAGCCGGTCGTGGTCCGGATTTGGGGATGAAAAACGCCCTTATGAAGCAGGAACCGGAAGTAATCGCCGACTCTAAAGGAACGGCGGTGAATATGTCACTGGTTCGACCAAGCCTGGGACCGTAAGGGAGAGGAAACGGAACCCTGGCTCCATAGTTTGATTTTCAGACTAAGGAGTTCAGGGAATGAGCAGACGCCAGGAAAATACCGGCTTCACCTGCAGCCATTGCCGTTGCGAGGTATTACCGCTGAACAACGGAGGCTACCGGAACCATTGCCCGTATTGTCTCTATTCCAAACACGTGGATATCAAACCCGGGGATAGAAAAAGTCCGTGCGGCGGATTGATGAAACCGATTAGGATACAATATAAATCAGGAAAACAAATCCAGATAATACACCGTTGTCTTCGGTGTGGTATCGAAAAGGTGAACAAGATAGCTGAAGATGCGGTACAACCGGATGATATTGATGAGATAATCAGACTCTCAATGTGATATAATGCTATTCGTTAGCGTGGGGCTGTAGCTCAGCCGGGAGAGCGCCTCCTTTGCAAGGAGGAAGTCAGGGGTTCGAGTCCCCTCAGCTCCACCAGGGGTTACTGAAGGCAGAACTAATTCCTTCCTCCGTCCATTTTCCGGTGGTGCCGGAAGTAGTATCGATCATTACCAAATCCTCTGCTGAAAGGCTGGGACTGGCCAAGGGTAAGGAAGTCTATGCCATCCTTAAGGCATCCAGCGTAATGATCGGAATAGACTAAGTATACGCCGCTCATTTCATTCCGGTATACCACATTCAACCACTAAAGAGATGTACAGATGACGGTGGGAAGGATAGATACACCTTTTGTCCTGTCTGCAAACTCATTTGACTAAATGAGTGACGCATAATCAGACATGTCAGTACCGGTGGTATGTCTACCCTGAGAGAAAGCGTCGCCCCTCTATCGACGATATCTGTTATTTTACCGGTCAGGCAATTGTACGTTCCCGATGATACGTGACCGAGGGACACTAGGAAATCTTCAGGTCTGATGGTAGCATAGCAGCTACCGGTGATACCGGTGGCTGTGCCTCGGAACTCCAGACCTTCGCCCCGGAAAAAAGTGGTATTATTCACCATATTGACCTCACCAGAGATGATGTTCTGCATCATCACGAAACGGGCGACGAACTCCGATTCGGGATGACGGAATACCTGTTCGGCGGTACCGACCTGTTTCAATTCACCCTCGCCGAGAACCGCAACGCGTTTTCCGAGCGACATCGCTTCTTCAAAGTCATGAGTTACGTGTACGGTGGTGATACCGAGAGTCCGGTGAGTTTTCACCAGTTCTTGTCTCACCGTTTCTCTGGTTTCCGGGTCCAGGGCCGAGAGAGGTTCGTCGAGAAGCAAGACCTCGGGCTTGATGACCAGGGCACGGGCCAGGGCAACCTTCTGCCGCTCGCCGCCGCTCAGGGTTTCTGGCCGTCGCGGAAGTAGATCCGTGATACCCAGCAAATCGGCAATCCACCCCAGCGCTTCATCGGTTTCCCCTCGGGTTTTCTTTGCCAGCCTCAAACCGAAGAGGATATTATCCCTTACCCTGAGATGAGGGAAAAGGGAATAATCCTGGTAGACGATACTGATATGCCGTTTCTCGGGTTCGAGCCGGGTGATATCCTGCCCCCCGAATAATATGCTACCATCGGTAAGACGGTAAAGCCCGGCGATTGATTCTAGTAGAATTGTCTTGCCTGCTCCGGTTGGGCCAACTATGATGAAATATTCTCCACCATTAATCTCAAGATTAATATCTCGTAGCGTGAAGTCGCTGAGCTTTACGGTGAGGTTTTCCAGTTTAATCATGACTTCTCTCTCCGATAAGCCAGAATCCTCAGCCCCAGAAAAACGATGATGCTGATGATTATCAGTAATGCAGCCACCGGCTGGGCGTAAGCCAGCCCGTGGGTTTGGAACCTTTCATATATTAAGACGGGTGCCGTCATCGGGTGATAGGTCAGGATAATGACTGCACCGAACTCACTGATGCCCCGGGCCCACATCATGATATTGCCGGAGAGGATGCTGCGCCAGGCCAGTGGCAGGGTAATCTTACAGAACGCCTGCCAGGGCGTAGCCCCGAGGCTGCGGGCTACTTTTTCCAGCCTGACATCCACCTTCATAAAGCCTTCCTTGGCTGAATCAATCAGGAAAGGCACACTGACGAAGAGCATGGCGATGATAATACCGGCAGTTGAGTCGATGAAGCTTACGCCGATGTTTTCGAATGCCTGACCGGCGAAGAAGTTCCGCCCGAAGACGAATAGCAGGGCGATACCCGCCGCCGTGTGCGGTACGACGATGGGTATATCAATCAGCCCTTCGACAAAATTTTTCCCGGGGAAGTCGTACCGGGCCAGGATATAAGCCAGGGGCACTCCCAGAATACAGCCGACCAGCGTGGCGATTAATGCACCGTAAAGCGTCAGCCAGATAGCGCCCATGACATCCTGGTCGAGGAGGGTTTGCCAAAGGATATCCGGGTCTGAGCCGAAAATCATCTTGAATAAAGGCACCGCAATGAAGAGAATGATTACCAGTCCCAGAAGGATAAATGCCAGCGTTAATCGATTGGCGGTTAACCATTTTATCATAGAGTTCACCTCCCCGACTGGCGCTGGCTACCACTATTCCAGAAATTGCTTCAGCGGTGCCGGTACAGTGTCGATATTTTCGGCCTCAACCGGTTCAAGAGGAGGCTGATGGTTCTGCGCAAGAATCCGGCTACCTTCTGAGCTCAGCAGGAATTCGATGAATTGTTCCGCTTCCCCGGGATGCGGGGCATTCTTTGGGACGGTGATGCCGTAGATGATAGGTTGACCTTCGAATTCGGGCTGTACAGAGGAGAAACGGTGAAAGTCCAGGAGACACTTTACCCGGTTATAAGGAGCGGAATATCCGGCGTCTCCGAGGTTTATTTCCGGCGGAAGTTCTATAAAGCGCAGACCGTGTTGCTCGGCTACACTGCGATATTCAAATGTATAGTCGATATCCCCGGAATCAAGCAACGCCAGCATCCTGATACTGGAGCCCCGCAGGATAGTCCTCTCGCTAACGGGATTCAATATCTCCGGTATGGTTATAGTCCTTACCATACCTGCCGTTGTTTCCGCTATGGCCGGGTTAAACTCGCCGAGCACTCCCCCGGTTATGTCATCATTACGATAATAGGTCTCGGCCAGATTCAGCAGCATCAGCGTACGGTAGCCGCAAGCGTCCAGCCTGGCGTCGGCAAACCCGACCCTTACGTCCGGGCGAGACATAATCTCGTACCAGTTTTGTTCGTTAATCTCGCCGGCATACTTACTAGCCGGCGTATAGGCAATCCCCAGGGAGTTGGTGGCGAACTTGATGTACCAGTCGGCATAATCGTCATCCTTATCGGGTATTTTTACGTTATACATCATCATCGGTATCAGGGAATGATCAGCCACCGCCATGACATCAGCTTCCTCGTGGATTTCTGTCACGTGTCGAATAACCTGTATGCTACCGTGCCCTTCTATCAATACGTCGATATCGGGATATTTTGCTTCGAACTCCCTCTCCAGTTCCTGGAAAGGCACCATCAGGCTGCCGGCGCAGAGCACCCTGATTTTAGTGGGTGACTCTCCGGAGCAAGCAGTCAGCTTGGTAATTCCGGCACAGGTCGCCAGCAGCGCTATGAGAAGAACAATCGTTTTCATCCTGGAAATCATGAAATATACCCGTCTAGTCCAGACTCATTACCTCTATCCGGTCTACCCATTTTACCCAGTTGTGCCCTTCGGTCAGGAGGTCGGCGTTGCCGACGACGGCCATACGCAACGGCCTTCCGTCGTTATGGGGAATGGTCTTGCCGTCCTGTTCGTAGGTAAGCATTACCATGAGTTCCTCATGCGGCATCTCGTGGAGCGTTTCGGGGTCATAGGTCTCGATGTCCCCGTTAAGCTGCTCGTAGTCGAACACCATGGAGTATCCGTCCGGCGCCGATACCATGACCACATCCT
>JASFHJ010000086.1:0-6315 GCA_050123255.1 Dehalococcoidia bacterium | reverse complement strand
TGGTGAAAGAACCTAACCCCAGAGAAAGCCATCACCATACCGTAGTCGTCGCAGGCTTTGATTACACCGTCATCGCGGATAGAACCGCCGGGCTGAACGATATAACTCACGCCGCTCTGATAAGCGCGGTCGATAGTGTCCCGGAAGGGTATCATCCCGTCGGAGCTCAGCGAAACACCCTTCAGGCCTTTAAGCCAATCGACTTTCTCTTCATAGGTAAGCTGTGGCGGTACTTTTTTCAGGGCGGCTTCCAGGTTTTTCTTCTCGAAATCGTTGAGCCTTTCCTGCAGAAACAGGTCGATAGCGTTATTCCGCTCTGCCCTTACGATGCCTTCCCGCCATTCCATCTCCAGGATAAGAGGATGCTGCCGCAAGAACCAGCGGTCAGCTTTTTCACCGGCCAGCCGGGTGCAGTGGATGCGGGATTGCTGACCGGCGCCGATGCCGATAGCCTGCCCGTCCACGGCAAAACCGATGGTGTTCGACTGCGTATATTTAATTGCCGCGGTAGCCACGATAAGGTCGCGGACGGCATCGGCGGGTAGTTCTTTTTTAACGGTAACGATGTTTTGCATCATTTCGGCGGTAGCCACGGCATCATTTCGTTTTTGCTCGAGATTGAGACCAAAGACTTCGCGAGTTTCCGTTTCCGGCGGTTCATAATCGGCATCAACCTCGATTACCAGGTATTTACCGCCCTTCTTCGCCTTGAGAATATCCAGAGCCGCTGGCCCGTAACCGGGAGCAATCATACCGTCGGAGACTTCCCTGGTTATTAATCTGGCGGTGGGCTCGTCAACAACATCACTCATTGCGGCGAAATCGCCGTAAGAAGAAACGCGGTCGGCACCACGGGCACGGGCATAAGCCGCCATCAGCGGCGATTCCTCCATACCGTCGACGAAATAGGCTTTCTTTAATGTTTCGGTCAGCGGAATGCCTGCCGCCGCTCCGGCCGGGCTGACATGCTTGAACGATGCCGCCGACGGCAGATTCAGGGCCTGCTTGAGTTCCCGCACCAGCTGCCAGGAATTGAGAGCGTCCAGCATATTGATATACCCCGGTGCGCCGTTAAGCACTCTGAACGGAAGATTACCTTTTTTAGAAAATATCCGGGCGGGTTTCTGGTGGGGATTGAATCCGTAACGGAGGGGGAGTTCTTTATCATTCATTGCGTGTCTCCTGTAAGTATTTCCGGGTTACATTTTACTGATTGACCTGATAGCTTCGACGGCGATTTCATCTTCCTCCGGCAGGACGGTACGCGGGTCGAGGAGCAGGACATCTTCGCTGATACGCCCGATAACCGGAATTTCTCTCTTGCGAAGCTTTTCGCCGATGGTCCTGGCCGATGGTTTCACACCGCTGCCGCCGATAGCCACGAGGTGCGTGGGCAGACTCCCCCCGGGCAGACTGCCGCCGCCCACCATGGTCTCTCCCGGTATTACTTTACCCATATCACCCAGGGCGCTTGCCCAGGTTCCGGCGCGTTTTTTAATATCATCAGGATCAGCGGAAATCATACGCCAGACCGGGATTTTCTCCGCAGCTTCTCCCCTGAGATAATGAAGCAGGGTCGCTCCCAGGGCCGCCAGCCGGGTTTTATCAGTACGCACAGCGCGCGCCAGCGGGTGTTTTTTCAGTTTATCGATATACCGCTTCTCCCCGACGATGATACCAGCCTGCGGTCCTCCCACCAGCTTATCGCCGGAAAAACATACCAGCGGTACCCCGGCGGCGATACTCTGCTGGACCATCGGTTCCGGCGCCAGCCCGTAGGCCGTGGTATCCAGGAAACAGCCGCTGCCCAGATCGTCGATTACCATCAACTCATGTTTGCGGCTGATTTCCACCATATCTTCCAGGGTTACCTCGCTGGTAAAACCCACCAGTCTGAAATTACTGGAGTGAATCCGCATCATGGCAACGGTGCGGTCCGTGACGGCCTGCTCGAAGTCGGCGGCGTAAGTGCAGTTAGTGGTGCCCACCTCAACAAGTTTGGCGCCGCTCTGCCGCATGACGTCCGGGATACGAAAACCGCCGCCTATTTCCACCGCCTGACCGCGGGAGACGATAACTTCTTTACGGCGCGCCAGCGCCGAGAGAGCCAGTAATACCGCCGAGGCGTTGTTGTTGACCACGAGCGCGGCTTCGGCACCGGATAACTCGCACAGAATATCTTCGAGATGGACGTTGCGGGAGCCCCGGTTTCCGTTGTCCAGGTTGAATTCCAGGTTGGAGTAACCCCGGCTGACGGTTCCTGTGGCTTTTATCGCTTCATCGCTGAGCGGCGCCCTGCCGAGATTGGTATGGATAATAACGCCGGAGGCGTTGATAACCGGACGGAGACTTGGTTTTTCCCAGGCTCTTAGCTGCGCTACAACCTTATCGACGATATCATCCTGAGAAACGGAGACTTTTCCCGCGGCAATATTCCGGCGTACCTGCTCCAGGGTCTCGCGGATGGTTTTCACCACCAGTTCATGCGGATATTCCGGTAAAAGCCGGCCTATCCGCTCATCCGAGAGCAACTTGTCCACGCCGGGAAGTCGGCTGAAATCCTTCTCCACGGAAACATTCTACACAATAATCCGGGCACTTTCAAAGTTGACAGTATTCCGGGGTAATGATAAACTAAACTAAGTTAATTATTTTAGTCAACATTGGAGTAATGATTTGAAACTATCAACGAGAACCCGTTACGGGACTCGGGCACTTCTCGATCTGGCGCGTTACCAGGGAGATAAGCCGGTACAACTGAAAGAAATCGCCCGGCGGCAGAACATCTCCCTGCACTACCTGGAACATATTATCACACCGCTGGTGGGTGCCGGGATTATCCGGAGTACGCGCGGTGCCCGGGGAGGACTGCAGATAAGCCGGAAACCCGAGAATATCAAGCTCAGCGAGGTGGTGAACTTGCTGGAAGGCGCCATCACACCCGTCGATTGCGTTACCGACCCGGAATGCTGCGAGCGCGCCGATTCCTGCGTAACCCGCGATATATGGAGCGAGATGAAAAACGCCATCGATAAAACCCTCGACTCCATAACCCTGCAGGACCTGCTGGAACGGGAGAAGTCAAAGGAAACGGCTGTGAAAGCTTCGGTATAGCAGCGTAATACGCCGATGGTAATTATGGGGTATAATATTAGCATATCCAGTCAGGGGAGAGATATCGGTTGTTTGCCGGAATAAGGGAAGATATACAAACGGTCTTTAGTAAAGATCCCGCCGCCAGGAACATCTTCGAGGTGTTGCTGACGTATCCCGGGCTGCACGCGCTGTGGGCACACCGCATCGCGAATTTCCTCTGGCTTCATAAGTTACGGCTCCTCGCGCGCCTGGTTTCACACGTCAGCCGCTTCTTTACCGGTATAGAAATACACCCGGGAGCCACGATAGGCCGCCGGTTCTTCATCGACCACGGTTCCGGGGTGGTCATCGGCGAGACCTCGGAGATAGGCGATGACGTCCTGCTATACCAGGGTGTCGTCCTCGGCGGAACGACCCTGGAGAAAAAGAAGCGCCACCCTACCCTGGGCAACGGCGTGGAGATGGGCAGCGGCTCAATAGCTCTGGGTCCGATAACCATCGGCGACGGTTCAAGGGTCGGTGCCAGCTCGGTAGTCATTAAGTCGGTACCGCCGGGAGTTACCGTGGTCGGCATACCGGGAAGAGTGATTACCAAGCGTGAAAAACCAGTCATGGACCTGGAGCACGGCAAGCTGTCGGACCCTGTAACCGAAGCTATCAGGTCTGTAGTTAAAGACCAGCACGCCCTGGAAGAGCGTTTGAAACGGCTGGAAGAAGCCGCCGGTATTAAGGAAGAACCAGTAAAAATAAAGGAGCCGAGATGAAAAAATTCAGCCCCGCCACCGAAAAAGCCATCACGAGAGCCATAGTATCCGAATTTGCCAGTGAATTCATCGAATACGCGGAATGTGACTGCATAATCATCGGGGCTGGTCCCAGCGGACTTGTGGCCGGACGCGATATCGCCCGTGCCGGTAAAAAGGTGGTAATCATCGAACGTAATAACTACCTGGGCGGGGGATTCTGGAGCGGCGGCTACCTGATGCCCAAAGTAACGGTAAGACATCCCGGCGAGAAGCTCCTCGACCAGTTACACGTACCCTATAAGGTCGTTGATGAAGGGCTGGTGGTCTGCGATGCCCCTCATGCCTGCGCCAGCCTGATTGCCCATGCCTGCGCTGCGGGAGTAAAGGTTTTCAATATGACGATGCTGGAAGATATCGTCGTGAAGAAGGACAGGGTTTGCGGGGCGGTGATTAACTGGTCGCCGATTGCTTCCTTACCGCGACAGGTGGCGGCTCTCGACCCGGTGGTTATCGAAGCGCCGGTAGTCATCGACGCTACCGGACACGACGCTACCGTGGTGAAAAAGCTGGAACAGCGCGGGTTGATTCAGACCAAGGGGGAGGGGCCCTTGTGGATTGAAAAATCGGAAGACCTGATTGTGGAATATACCGGAGAAGCCTATCCCGGCTTAATCGTAACCGGCATGGCGGTAGGTACCGTCTACGGACTGCCCCGGATGGGACCTACTTTCGGGTCCATGTTCGTCTCCGGGGAAGTTGCCGCCAAAGTAACTCTGGAGATTTTAAAGAAATGAATAAAGAACTAACACAGGGTTCCGGCTGCTGCTCCGACAGCAGTTGTGGTTGTCGTATCGATATTTACCCTACCGATAAGTCCTGCCCCGAATGCGGTAAAAAGCTGCGTCTTAACGGTCGTGCCCAAACCCTTAAGATGCGCTTGAGTTGCCAGCACTGCGGTTATAGTAGCCCATTGCTATCAACAACTGAAATCAGCGAGCTAATTTAAACGGGAGAGATAGCGTGAAGGTAGCTGTAGCCATGAGCGGAGGAGTCGATTCCTCGGTAGCGGCCGCCCTGCTTAAAGATGAAGGGCATGAGGTCACCGGGGTTACCATGCGCCTGTTTTCATCTGGTGATTCGAAGAGCAACGGTAATCTACCCGACAGCGTCGAAAAAGCCGGAGAAGTAGCCGGCAAACTGGGTATACCCCATCACATTATCGATTTAACGGACTTTTTCCACGATAAAGTCATTACCGATTTCTGCCGCGAGTACAGCCGGGGCAGAACGCCGAATCCGTGTATTACCTGCAATCGTTATATCAAATTCGAGGCGCTGATGGAAAAGGCGGTAGAATTGGGCGCGGATTCGTTAGCTACCGGGCACTACGCCCGGGTAGAAAAGGATGCCCAAACCGGGAAATACCTCCTAAAAAAGGGCACCGACACCACCAAGGACCAGTCCTACTTTCTGTACAGGCTTTTGCAGGAGCAATTAGCCGGAACTCGCTTTCCCGTCGGAAGCATGACCAAGGACAGGGTAAAACGGATGGCCGGTGAAATGAATCTGCCCGTCGCCGACCGGCCCGAAAGCCAGGAAATCTGCTTCATCCCCGGTGGTAAATACATCGAATTTCTGGAAAACAATCTCCCCGAACCGGCCAGGCCCGGACCTATCATCAGCGAAAGCGGAGAAAACCTCGGGGAACACCGGGGCATATATTCTTATACCATCGGGCAGCGCCGCGGCACGGGGATAGCCTCGGCGGAACCATTGTACGTAACCGCCATAGAGCCGGAGAGAAATATCGTTGTGGTAGGACCCCGGGAAAGTATCTATAGTAATGAATTAACAGCATATAATCTCAACTGGATTTCGGGCGAGGTACCGGAACTCCCCGGTAGATTGAAGGCCCGTATTAGATACCGCCATCCCGAAGCTGAAGCGACGATAACCCCTGAGGATAACAACACCGTCCGGGTAGTATTCGCCGAGCCGCAGATGGCGATTACCCCGGGGCAATCGGTGGTGTTTTATGATGGAGATACCGTTATCGGGGGCGGAATAATACAAAAATCAGGAAAATGAAATGGGTAAGATACTAGCCGTATGTACCAGCGAGAAAAAAGGTACGGTGAAGACTCCGGTGGACAGCATCACCGTAGAGAAAGATTACGGCGTCAGCGGCGATGCGCACGCCGATTCCCAAACGCACCGGCAGGTAAGTCTGCTGGCGGTGGAAAGCATCGATAAAATGAGGAGCAGGGGCTTTGAAATCAACTTCGGAGATTTTGCCGAAAACATTACCGTCGAAGGAATCGACCTTATATCCCTGCCGGTGGGAACCAGGCTCTTAGCCGGGGACGAGGTCGTATTGGAGATGTCGCAAATCGGCAAGGAATGCCATGCCGCCTGCGCCATCCGGCAGCAGGTCGGCGACTGCGTTATGCCCCGCGAGGGTATTTTCGTCCGG
>JASFHJ010000085.1:0-6325 GCA_050123255.1 Dehalococcoidia bacterium | reverse complement strand
GCTTTAGTTAATGTCTCTAATGCCTGAGTTACCGCCGGCAGGGCAAAAGGAATAGTGTAGGCGATATCTATTCCAAAATATGGAGTCCCCGGTAAATTAGCCAGCATTTTCAATGGCTCAAGAGCCCCCAGTACCCTGGGTATATGAGTTCTCAATATATAGTCAGTGGGGTCGCTAATAAATGCATCGTATTCGTCAGCCGTCATATATTCCCCCTCAACATACTGGAATGTTTTGTCGATGGGTATACCGTGACCGGGCCATTTGAAGCGCTTATCATCCAGAATATCCAGGACAGGCCCCGGGAGAAATATACTTGAGTATGCATCTACATCGAAATCTACTATTGCTTTTTTAGTAGCCTTCACCAGCTTATCGTAGTCGTACATAGCATCCTGGCAGGTAATACCGGCATATTTGGCGGCAAAGAAGGTGAAAAGGGGTGCAAAAGGAACCCTGTCTGTTGCCTTTAACTGTATCGCGTCGTTTATTCTCTTTTCTCTTTCTTGATAAAGCTCCCGAGGTGTTTTTTCCATTTATTCATCCTCCTCTGGTTCCTCTTTAGTTCCCCATATTATATCCGAATTAGCTGGTCAGCATCATTTAGTGTTACCAGAGTACCCCTTTAGATTGGCTGCCAGTTAAAATTACCGTCCCGGGTAGTTATATATCCCAGGCCGGGGAAGTCAAAATGACAGGCAAAAACCAGTTGTTCCGAATCAACGATACGAGAAAGAATCCGTTGCCGGGTACTCACTGCCTGTTCGGGATTTACGTCGAACATGACGAGGTATTCAGGATTGATAAATTCTTTCCGTGAATGGATGATATCACCGATGCAGAGGACACTTTCTCCCGCCGAACTTATTTCCACCATGTTATTTCCGGGCGTATGTCCGGGTGCGGGTATCAGCTTGATTCCAGGCAATACTTCCAAGTTATCATCTGCCAGGATAAACTGGTCAGCGATAGGTAAGAGATTCTTTCGCGCCGATTCGAAGAACATGTTATGCAGTTCATTATTGCCCGGAGGCGATAGCCAGTGTTCCCACTCTCTCTTTGACGTGATAAACCGGGCGTTGGGGAAAACAGGTTTTCCGGCAGAGTCAAAACTGCCGGCAGCGTGGTCGATATGACCATGTGTGAAGATAATGATATCGATATCCCCGGGGTTGATCCCCTCCGATTCCATGTTTCGAACAAGCAGTCCGGCAGTAGCCTGAAATCCATCACCGCCTCCTGTATCTATAAGGACTTTTTGGTCCCCGGTATCGATGAGCAGGCAATTCAAACCGAAAATTTCTTCATCTTCAGATTCAGGATTGCCCAATGTGCCGTCGCTGAAGATAGTGCACTTATATTTCCCTATATCGAAATAATATCCTGATACTGTCATCTGCTTGCCCGTTAGAAATGAGTAATAATCTCATACCCTGGATATTTTACAGAGAAACGAACGCCACGGCTCCGAGCCGGTCTGGGGATCGTACGGCATATCGTGAGTTAACATATTAACGTTTGATTCGGCAAAGCCGTATTCCCAGGGTTCTTTTTCCGGAAACCACCAGCCGTGCTGGGCATTAACCACTCGTGGATGAATACCCTCGGTAAGCCTGACTTTCTGTTTTATCCTGCCCCCTCTCGGGCTTTCTATCCACACCCAATCACCATTATCTATACCCAAAGCTCCGGCGGTATCGGGGTGGATTTCCACTTCCGGGTCGGGATTGCGACGGCGTAACGATTCTATTTGTCTCCCCTCGGTATGGAAGAATGTCCGAATCCTGGCACCGGTGGTAATTATCAACGGATATTCCTTGCAGGTATCGGGAGAGGAATACGGACTCTCCGGTGGTTCGACGTAATACGGTAATGGTTCGTATCCCATTTGTTCCAGAGCCGAGCAATATAACTCAAACTTTCCGGAGGGCGTTTTAAAGCCGGCTTGCTCGTATTTCCTGTATCGCATCTTGCCTTGAAGAATACCGATATCTTTGAATTTTTCAAAGGTCATCCCCGTGTCTTTCAATATCCAGTCGCAGTATTCGGTAGTATTGCGCCAGGGAAAGCAATCTTCCATTCCCATACGACGAGCAAGGTCGAAAAGTATCTCCTTGTCATCGCGACATTCACCGATTGTCGCCACTTTAGTCCGGGCGGTTACGCACCATACCATGTGAAGATCGGGAACATCATTGGTTTCCATCCAGCTGGCAGCCGGCAGGATGATATCGGCAAACTGGGTCGTGGGCGTCATAAATAAATCTGTAGCGGCAATAAAATCCACTTTTCTCAGCGCTTCCACCATTCTCAGGGAGTCGCTGTGACCGAGTAACAAATTACTTCCCATAATAAAGAGAGCTTTCACAGGATAAGGCTTCTCATAAAGAACCGCGTCGATGAACTCCCGGGATTGAATCGTTGTACTCAACCTGAATTTACAAAATCCTATCATCTTCTGTTTGGAGTCCAGCGGTAATTTGTCCGGAAGCTCAATATCCGGATTCAGACGGGGTGCCTGGACAACCACGTTTTCGGGGGGCACCCAGAAGGCGTCGCCACCGGGTATATCTATATTACCGGTAATACCGGAAAGGATGAGTAACGACCGAATTGTTTGAAGATTATTCACTCCCTGGTCGATACCAACGCCCCATTGGAGGCAGGCCGGTTTTGATTGAGAGTATAGTCTTGCGGCCATCCTGATGTCATCCGGAGGAACCCAGGTGATTTCGGCTACTTTTTCCGGAACATATCCTTCAACTCTCTTCTTAAGCTCCGGAAAACCCGTTGTCCATTTATCAACGAACTCTTTATCGTATAATTCTTCCTTGATAATGGTATGGAGCATACCCAGAGCCAGGGCGGCATCCGTACCGGGGCGTATCTGTAGCCAGCAATCAGCATCTGCCGCCAGCCCGGTTTTTCGTGGATCAACGACTATCGATTTAGCCCCGCCCTCTAATATTCGTGTCAGCTGATAGCCGCACATACCATCGGCAGCACCTACATCGGTAAGATTGCAGCCCCAGATTAGAACACAATCCGGTCTGGTCCCGCCAAAACCATAATAATCGCATACCGGTAATTCTCCGCAGGTCATCGCCGAGGTGGTCAAGCGTGGTCCGTAACAAAGATGGGCAAAACCCAGGCGATTCGGCGTGCCCAGGCAATTGAGGAAGCGGTGAAACATGACGTAGTAAGGTCTACCGGTTCCCCTGGCCCCGACAATCGATTCCGCCCCGTATTCCCCCTTCACTTTCAGGAGTGTTTCACCGACCGTATCCAGAGCTTCGTCCCAGGAAATCCTTTGCCATTTATTTTCACCGCGGTCACCGGCCCTCTTTAACGGATATTTCAAGCGGTCAGGATGATATAAAAGTTCCGGGGCTGATTGACCTTTAATGCAGATAAACCCCTGCGAGGTTGGACTATCGGGATCTCCGGTTACTTTAACGAGTTTATCGTCTTTAACGTGAAGTAAAACTCCACAAACGCCGTGACACCCCCGGCAAGTGGATTTGACAATCTTATACGGCATTAGTTAACCTTATTTCTTCAACTGGGATCACCAGAGCAAACCAGTACCGAAAACGGCGGTCTAAATCTTGGTTATATTTTGCTCGGTCTATCATTATACACCAATAATTATATCCTGTCGTATTATGGCATAAGGGGGTATATTAAAGATATGATAATACCGTTAAAAGGTAGAATATTCGAATCTCCCGGCTTCACCCGGCTTCGAACTTCCATCCGTAAGTAATTATTATTAAGCTAACTTTATCCCCGGCTTCTGTATGGCAATATGAGAAAATGAAGAATCTTCGGTAGCCCCGTGCCAGTGAACCTCACCCGGCGATATGAAAATGACCTCGCCCGGCGTCACGACCTGCTCCTTCTCCTTGGTAGCCACGATGCCTTTTCCCTCGGTAACGTAAAGAATCTGTTCATAAGTATGCGTGTGGAAGTTGAGTTTTGCTCCCGGCCCGAAGGTTACCAGCAGAACGCTAAATCCTCCGGTATCTTTGTCGTCCATCAACCCTTTCCTGTGAACGGGTCCCTTATCCACGATTTCATCCCGGGTCTGGACGGCTTCCACGTTTTTACTATTAACGACTATCATTTTCCCTCCTTGAAATCTGCTCTCGGCCTGCTTTCTATTCGGACAGACGCACTGTCACTCCCGTTGCTTTTTCCCGAGGCAATATTACGGCGTCAACCCCTTTTTCCGCAAAGCCCGCTGTCATGGTATCGTGAAGGTCCTTGTGTACCGTTACTCCGACAGGAAGAGGTACGTCGTATTCCCTGCCCAGGTCGAGTGCCAGCCCGATATCCTTATACGCAAGGTCAACCCTGAACCCCGGCTCGAAATTACCTTTGAATGTGGTATTCGGATACTGTTGCATGGACCAATTATTCCCGGTACTGACGGATATTATGTCCCATAGCATCTGTGGACGAATACCGCTTTTGACGCCGAGGACGAAACCTTCAGCGGTTGCCGAATTACATGCCAGTCCGATGAGGTTATTCACCAGCTTGGCAACATTACCGCAGCCGACATCCCCTACCGGGAATATCTTCTGTCCCATGGTTCGCAGGATACCTTCGATTTTCTCTACGGAATCCGGGTCACCCCCGACCATAATAGTTAAGGTACCCGCCTCAGCTCCTTTCGTCCCGCCGCTAACCGGGGCATCCAATACGGTCACTCCCAAAGTCCTCGCATCCTCGGCTATCTTCCTTATGGTAGAAGGAGAGTTGGTACTCATGTCCACGTAGATATCCCCGTCTTTCCATCCCGTCTTAAGGCCGTTATGCCCGTAAACAACTTCTTCGACATTTTGCGGTGCCGGCAGGCTGGAAAAAACCACCCGGCATGATTCAGCAACTTCCTTGGGGGTATCGGCCCATTCGGCTCCTTTTTCCAGCAGCGGCATAGCCACTGCTTTCTTCAGATCATGGACGGTTAGACTATGTCCGGCCTCGAGAATTCGATTGGACATAAGTTTTCCCATTTGCCCTATGCCGATAAAACCTATATTCATGACTCCCTCCGGTATTATTTATTTACCAGTGTAAATGCGGAATGGGGATTTCTTATACAACACTTAACGGAGGCTTTACCCGACCGTATTTTGTACGTTAAACTAACTTTATTTCTGTTTCGGTATTCATGTCAACTATTAAAATAGCCGAAGCAACTGAGACAACCGGGCAACATTGTGGCTAGAATTGCTGGCCTTTTTAGCGAAATTAAATTATAATTTGTCGTATTAGAAAATCTTCGATCAGCAACTCCGTGAAGAAATAGCAGATTTGTAAAACTATACATTACTATCTATTATAAAAAGGTCATTGAGGAGGTAGATATGAATACAACCGGGCGGGATTATTCCATATTCGATAGATTCGAGTTTGAAAGACAACCGGTGGGCATCAAGTTCCTGCTCAATAAACCGGAAGGGCTGGAACAGACGGACAAAGTAATGCCGATTTGCCGTTTATTTACGGAAGCACAAACCGGCCAACCTTTTTACGCGACTAAAGATAACTTCTCCTGCGTTGACAGGCTGGTACTGGGAATGGTGGACGCCGAGCCGACCACGGAGAGCGGTCAAATCGGCGCCAAGGAAAGGATATACCGGGAGGCGCGGGCCAACAGCCGGATTTATCACCATATTCAGAAAATACCCGGAGGCACCGTCAGATATGTGGCTTTCTCTTCCCTGGACAAACTCACTTTCGAGCCCGATTTACTGATTATCACCGCCAAGCCGTCCGACGCCGAAATCATCTTCCGGGCGCTAAGCTATTCCATCGGGAAACCACTGACATCCAGGATTACACCGGTGCTTACGTGCGCCTGGGTTTTTGCTTATCCGTACATTACCGGAGAAATGAACTATACCGTCACCGGAATCGGATACGGCATAAGAATGCAGCGGGTACTGCCCGAGGGTCTTTTCCTGATAACCGTACCGTATGATTTAATTCCCATGCTGATAGAAAATCTAAAGGAAATGGAATGGGTTCTTCCGATGACCACCCTCAGTGAGGAAGATAGAAAAGAATTCGGCGCTAAAATAATGGAGGAGATACAAGAAGAATATCAGAACGGCTGAAACGAACGACGTCGGCTGTGATTAATCCAATAAACTTCCCATATTAAGGAGAGAAAAATGATCGGGAAAATCGTTATTGACGAGGCGAAGAAGCAAAGAATAATCGACAAAGCCGGTCACCTCGGTGCCGGGGAAGCGAAAGAAAATTACGGGGCCTGAGCCCCGTTGACTTTCGCATCGATATGCGAGGCCTTCAG
>JASFHJ010000084.1:0-6342 GCA_050123255.1 Dehalococcoidia bacterium | reverse complement strand
AAACAGGCTGCCTGATGATCGTCTCTTCCCGGCTTCTCCCCACAGAGATGAAACTGGCAGAACAGCCGACGATTTCTTCCAGGCTGTGAACATAATTCTGAGCATTCTCGGGCAGGTCTTCGAATTTACGGGCACCCGATGTATCGGTTTCCCATCCGGGGAGTTCCTCGTACACGGGCTGGCACTTTTCCAGCGCGGGAATGCTGGCGGGGAAGCTGTCTATTATTTCACCGTCTAGTTCGTAACCGGTGCATATTTTCAATTCCGATAACTTATCCAGGACATCGAGTCGTGTGATAAAGGCTGAGGTGAGACCGTTGATCCTGGCGCTGAATCTGGCGGCTACGCCGTCGAACCATCCGCAGCGACGGGGACGCTTGCTGACTGTACCGTATTCATGAGCTATTTTCCGGATCATTTCGCCGGTTTCGTCGTTCAGTTCCGTGGGCATGGGTCCGGCGCCAACCCTTGTCTGGTAAGCTTTGTAAACGCCGACGACATGCGTCAGATAGGATGGGGCGATACCGGAACCCAGGCAGGCTCCGGCTACCGTCGGCGACGACGACGTGGCGAAGGGATAAGTGCCGAAGTCCGGGTCCAGCAGAAAGCCCTGGGCTCCTTCCAGTAGAATCGGCTCATTGCGTTCGATGGCCTGCGCCAGGATATGGGTGGTATCACAGATACGGGGTGCCCAGCGGTCGGCGTAGGCGCAGTACTGCTCGTATATTTCGTCGAAAGACATGGGTTCCTTACCGTATACCCTGGTCAGGACCCTGTTCTTGTATTCCAGCGTGTCGGCCAGCCTTTCGCGCAGGACTTCCTTATCCAGGAGGTCGCCGGCTCTGACACCGTACCGGGCTACCTTATCCGAAAAAGCGGGACCGATGCCTTTACCGGTGGTGCCAATGGCTTTCTTGCCGAGAGCTTCTTCCTCCAGTCCATCGATGGCGATGTGATAGGGCATTATCAGATTGGCGCGGTCACTGATGAGCAGCCGCGAGGTATCGACGCCGCGGGCTTCCAGTTTTTCGTCTATCTCGCTGTTGAGTACTGCGGGATTCAACACCACACCGTTCCCGAGAATCGATATCGTCTCCGGGTAGAAAACGCCGGAAGGCGTTAAGCTGAGTTTGAACTCCCCGTGCGGGTTGACTACGGTATGTCCGGCGTTATCGCCGCCGGAAAAGCGCACCACGTACCTGGCGTTGCCTGAAAGAAAATCAACGACTTTTCCTTTACCTTCGTCTCCCCATTGTGCTCCTACGGCTGCTACTACCGGCATAATTTCCTCCGTTTATTTAAATCCTGCTCCATTTTTTGTCCCGCAGACATAGATTGTCTGCATCGTTCTCCTCAAATGAGTTTATCGGGGTTAGTCCCGGGTCTGGCGCCGGGCGTGGATGAGCCGCTGCCCGGCGGTAATAAGACTGAAAAAGGTAATTATTGATAATGCTATTATCAACACGTATTGGAACTGGCTGAGCATCAGGCCCAGTGCCAGGACGATAACGCGCTCGGGGCGGGTGAATAGCCCTACTTTGCATTCTATTCCCAGCGCTTCTATCCGCGAGCGCAGGTAGCTGACCGTCATCGAACTGGTTAGCGCCAGGCCGACGAGAATGCTTTCGCCGACCTGCTGTCCCCGGACGTATATCACCAGGATTCCCAGCAGCAAAGCCGCCTCGGAGAGCCTGTCCAGCGTGGAATCGAGGACGCCCCCGAAACGGGTAACCTTGCCGGTAGCGCGTGCCAGGGCGCCGTCCAGCATATCGAAAATCCCGGCGAAAAGTACCACGACCCCGGCGGCTAACAGATGGTTGGTTCCTATCAGCGCCGCCGCCCCGACCGTTATCAGAAAACCGAGCCAGGATACGGCGTTCGGGGTAAGCGGGGTTTTAGCAAGGAGTCTTACTACTGGCTGGGTGATATTGTTCGAGATAGCGCTTCTGGCTCCGGCTAATCCGGCCATTATTATAACTTTCCCGGGGCTGCAACGACCGGATGATGTTGAAGTCCGGCTTGTTTGGCAGCCACCTTATCCAGTGTTTCCTGGTAGAATTCCAGTATTCTCTGGGCGATGTGCGACCAGTCGTATATCATGGCTCTCTGCTTTCCGCTGGTTCCCATCTGCTGGCGGAGAGCCTTATCTTGTATCAGGGTGAGTAACGCTTCGGTCAATTTATCCACATCCCGCGGCGGTACGGAAAGACCTTCGGTGCCGTTGGTCATGACTTTAGCGTAACCGTCGATAGCCGTGGCGATAATCGGCTTTCCCACGGACATTGCTTCGAGAAGGACGATGCCGAAGCTTTCGCGTCCGGTGGCAGGAAAGCATACGATGTCGGCGGTCTGGTAATAGCGCGGTAATTCATTAAACGCAGCGTAACCCGCGAAAACAACGTTTTGTACTTTCTCTCTGGCGACTTGCTTTTCGTATTTCTTGCGGAGCCGGGTACCGGGGCCTACCGCAATCAGGCGGCAGTCCGACGTCTCTTTCAACACCTGTTTGAAAGCCCTGAGCAGGTAATCGAACCCCTTTCTCTTTTCCATCCTGCCCACGAACAGGATATTGAGTTTGCCGTCGTTGTATTGCTCGAACGACCTGGCATTACTGTTAAAATGATTGGTATCGATTCCGTTGGGGATAATGGTGTATTCACCGGGGAAGTAGCATTTAACGTAGTCCATGGCGGGCTTGGATACGGCGATACGCCCGTCGAGCTTACTGAACCAGCGGTCCAGGTAGAACTTTACCACCGGCCCGAATAAAGTGTACCAGGGTTTGGCGCCCGAGGCGTGGAAGGTGCCGACCATCGGTGACAGGTGCATTTGCAGGGTGGTGGTGTTCAGCGTCGGCATCAGGGGTTCGTGGAGATGGCAGATATCAAACTTTTCCCTCGCGAAGGCTTCCCTTATCTGGGCTTCTATCCTGACCGCCACGGTGATGCGGGCAATGGAGCCGCTGACGGGAAAGGAACGCGGCTGGCCGATGCGGATAAAGCGGTCGCCCAGGGTATGCATGGCTTCGGATGCCGGGGCGATAATCTTAACCTCGTGGCCCATTTTGGTAAGTTGCTTCTCGAGGCATGAGATATGGTTAACTACGCCCCCGGGGTAAGCGAAGTCATAAGGGGAAACCAGGGCTATTTTCATGGGCAGCTACTTGGCTACCTCCTGCTTTTTCTTTGGTGACGGTAAAGCCGTTGCCTTGATAAAATCCTCCACCATCTTATGCGCTTCGTCGTCGGTGTATTGCACTGGAGGCGACTTCATGAAATAAGCCGACGGCGCGTCCAGCTGTCCCTTTAAGCCGTTGTTCAGAGCCAGCTTGCAGCACCGTATAGCGTCGATGACCACTCCCGCCGAGTTGGGGCTGTCCCATACTTCCAGCTTCATATCCAGGGTCAGCGGTACATCACCAAAGGTACGACCCTCCATTTTGATATGGCAGTACTTGCGGTCCTTCAGCCACGGTACGTAGTCGCTGGGGCCTACATGGATATCATCGGGGTCCATCTGGTAATCAAGCTGCGAAGTTACGGACGTAGTCTTGGAGATTTTCTTGGATTCCAGTCGTTCCCGTTCCAGCATATTATAAAAATCGGTATTGCCGCCGAAGTTGAGCTGATAGGTGTGCTCCAGCTTCACGCCGCGGTCGCGGAAAAGCCGGGTGAGGACGCGGTGGGTAATGGTGGCGCCTACCTGCGACTTTATATCGTCGCCGATTATCGGCAGTCCCCTGTCGGCAAAGCGTTTCTGCCAGTATTTCTCTTTAGCGATGAATACCGGGATACAGTTAACGAATCCGCAGCCGGCTTCGAGGATTTGCTCGATATACCACTTGGTGGCTTCTTCACTCCCGACAGGCAGGTAGCTGACAACCACGTCGGTCTTGGTATCTTTAAGGATTCCCTGGATGTCTGCTGTAGGGCCGGGTGCTTTCTGAATGATCTGGGAGAGGTATTTACCGAGTCCGTCGTGGGTCATGCCCTTTTCCACTCTCACGCCCGTGAGGGGAACGTCGCAAAATTTATAGGTGTTATTCGGCTCGGTATAAATCGCCTCGGCGAGGTCTTTACCCACCTTTTTCTTGTCGATATCGAAGGCTGCCACGAAATTGATATCCCTGATGTGGTAGCCGCCCAGGTTGACGTGCATCAGACCCGGCACAAATTCATCCTCTTTAGCGTTTTGATAGTAATTGACGCCCTGAACTAACGATGAGGCGCAATTGCCCACACCGATGATTGCTACGTTTATTTTTCCCATATTCGGTCTTTCCCCTTTCTCGTGCGATGCACGGCGGAGTAATCCGGTGCATCCGTTTGAATATACCGCCTTCAGGCGTGATTGTCAAGGCAGGACAGCATTAAATAAACACCTTCTTCGGCTGCCAGACGCTTTTTTCCGGCGTCCGGCGCAGGATAGCTAAGAAACGCCCGTCCCCGGAATAAGCCCGGCAGTATTTTGATTGCTTTTCTACGCTTTCGAGCATAATGCGCTTGCCGTTTTTTATATCCTTTTCACTGTCATCATCAACCGTGACCGACGGAAAATCCCGGAGAACGGAATCGACGGGTAAGATATATTGTCGCCAGCTGCCTTGGCGGAAAGCGCGTTCGAGCTGCTGCATTGAAATGGCATCATTGATACTGAAAATCCCGCTGCGGTTACGCACCAGATTTCTCAAATGGGCGCCGCAGCCCAGATATTCACCCAGGTCGTGGGCCAGCGAACGCACGTAGGTCCCTTTGCTGCATTCGATGTCCACCGTGGCTACCGGCTTTCGCCAGTACACGAGTTTCAATTTGTGTATCGTAACCTTGCGTTTTTTCCTTGCGATGCTTATGCCTTCCCGGGCCAGCTTGTAAAGCGGCTGTCCCCGGTGCTTGATGGCGCTGTACATCGGCGGTATTTGCTCGATGTCGCCGCGGAATTTTCCCAGGGCGGATTCAACTGCTTTCCGGTTGATACCGGAAATATCGCCCCTTTGTGTGATTTTTCCGCTGCTGTCGTAAGTATCTGTCGCAGTGCCGAATTCAATCCGGGCGCGGTAAGCCTTGGTGTTATCCATCAGGTACTCGATTACCCTGGTACCCTTTCCCAGGCCTACCGGGAGAACTCCGGTGGCATCCGGGTCCAGCGTGCCGGCGTGTCCCACGTGTTTCTCACCGCTGAGACGCCGTATCCGGGCAACGATTCTGAAAGACGTTTTGCCCCGGGGCTTGTTGATATTGAATATACCGTCCAAAGTCAGCCTGACTTTACCAGGTTTTTACTTTCCGGATGCGTTCCAGCGTTTCCTCGATTTCGGCTCCCGGCAGAAACAGGGTGGCTCTCATGTAGCCCCTGCCGTTGTTGCCGAAGTAGGAGCCGGGCATGAAGGCGACGTGCGCCTTGTCTATCAATACATCGAGAACGAACGCTTCGTCGTCATAGCCCTCGGGCACCTCTATCCACAGGTAGGGCGTCGCTTGAGGAATATCCACCTTGAGTCCCAGGTCTTTCAAGCCCCCGGCAAAAATATCCCGGCGGGCTTTGACCTCCTCCCGGTATTCCTGCATTTCGGCTTTAACGGCGGGACTCGTCAGTGCTTCCACGCCGGCTTTCTGCTTGTACCACTCGACGCCCTGGCTGTAATTGCTGGAAAGCTTGAGCCACCGGTCGAGGTTTTCCTCGCTGCTGACAATCCAGCCCAGTCCGACACCCACGAAATTATGGTGCTTGGAAAAGGAAACGATTTCATAGCCGCGTTCCAGCATCTCCGGGACCTGGGTGATGGACAGCGGCCGGGTAGCGTCGTCATAGGTATAGTCCTTATAGGCTTTATCGAAAATCCCGGTTACATCCGCGGCTTTCATCTTTTCCAGCAGAGAATCGTAGAAAGCCCGGTCGGCGACGTAGCCGGTGGGATTATTGGGATCGCAGAAGTAGAATGCCACCGGATTTGCGTCTTTGGTGAAATCGAATTCCGGGAGCCAGCCGGTATCCGCCGATGTCCTGACCCTTTTTACGTCGTGATGAGCCAGCACCGAAGCCCCTTCGTAGACCGGGTAAACGGGGTCGGGGACGTAGACGGTGCCTTTTTCAAATAGGCGCACCATGTTGAAGAGTACCTCTTTATTCCAGCCCGTAACGACGATATTTTCCGGTTTGAGACTGACCCCGTGCCTGTCCCGGTAGTTCTCGATGATGGCTTCCACCAGTTCCGGGATGCCTCTTTCCGGGTGCGTATCGCAGGGGTAGCCCAGCGTGGAATTTTCTTCTACGGCGTATTTCGCCAGGGCTTCTTTTACCGCTCCGGGTGCTTCGCGGTCGGGGATACCTATCCTGGCGTTGATG
>JASFHJ010000083.1:0-6352 GCA_050123255.1 Dehalococcoidia bacterium | reverse complement strand
TATCTTGCTGCGGGGACAGGACGGTGGATGTCCACATCCGGCGACTCCGCAGCAAGATAGAAGACGCCAACCACAGCTACATAGAAACCGTACGCAACATAGGCTACAAATTCATCAAGAACAATTAATCCGGCAGTCTCGTAAATATTTCACTATTAATATTACTTTATGTAAATCTGTGTAACACATTCGTAACATTCTTCAGGTAGGCTATATAAAGACTGTATTCCCGGAGGTTTTGCTGTGGCTGTCAACGCTGCCGATACTGCCTGGATTCTTATTTCATCCGCCCTGGTGATGTTGATGACGCCAGGGGTTGCTTTCTTCTACGGTGGAATGGTGCGGCGGAAAAACCTGCTGTCGACATTAATGATGAGCTTTTTCTGCCTGGGGCTGGTGGGCATACTCTGGATAGTCTACGGTTACAGTCTCGCCTTCGGCACCGATTACGGAGGTTTCATCGGCGGCTTTAACTATTTCGGTCTTTCAAACGTGGGGCAGGAACCCTCTTCTATCTACGCCAGCACCGTCCCCCACCTGGCTTTTATGATTTTCCAGGCGATGTTCGCTATTATCACCGTTGCCCTGTTCACCGGAGCCATCGTGGAACGGGTAAAATTCAGCTCCCTGCTGATATTCGCGGCATTATGGATGACACTGGTTTACAGTCCGGTAACCCACTGGGTATGGGGCGACGGCGGCTGGCTTGCCGAACTAGGAGTCCTTGATTTTGCCGGTGGAGCGGTAGTCCACATCAACGCCGGCGTTTCGGCGCTGGCCCTGGTGCTGCTGCTGGGTAAACGCCGCGGCTTTCCCCAGGACGCCATGGAGCCCAACAACGTACCGCTGGTAGTCCTCGGCGCCGGTCTGCTGTGGTTCGGCTGGTTCGGCTTCAATGCCGGCAGCGCCCTGGCTTCCGACGGCCTGGCGGCCAGCGCTTTCGTGACCACCAATACTGCGGCAGCGACGGCCGCTTTCACCTGGATGATAATCGGCTGGATACACCACCGCCCTACTATTATGGGTACGGTAACCGGCGCGATTGCCGGACTGGCGACAGTAACGCCGGCGGCCGGATTCGTCTCCCCCATAGCAGCCATTCCAATCGGCATCGCCGCGGCCGTTGTCTGTTACTATGTTCTGATACTTTTTAAATCGAAACTCGGCTTCGACGATTCGCTGGACGTCTTCGCCGTGCACGGGGTCGGCGGCATCCTGGGCATGCTTTCGGTGGGAATCTTCGCCACCCTGGCGGTTAATTCCGCCGGCGCCGACGGACTGATTTATGGCAGCGCCACGCAGCTGCTGAAGCAGATCGCCGGTATCGTAACGGTGGGCGCTTACGCATTCGTCGTTACCTGGGTTCTCGGAAAAATCGTGGCGGCGACTATCGGCCTGAGGGTGGGTCAACCCGAAGAAATGGTGGGACTCGACCTATCACAACACGGCGAGAGAGCCTACGGCGGATTACCGCATTAGTCAAACCAACCGCCCTGGAATCATTCATGTAACATAAACGTAATATGGAGTTAATATACCGGAAACATACACCGACTATACTGGAAATATACTAGAAAGTCGGGAGGTCAAAAAATATGTCTATTAGCGCCGGAGATACGGCCTGGATCCTGGTTTCATCGGCACTCGTGTTGCTGATGACGCCGGGGCTGGCGTTATTTTACGGGGGGATGGCGAGGCGAAAGAACCTGCTGTCCACCATCATGATGAGCTTTGCCATCATGGGACTGGTAGGAGTAATCTGGGCTCTCTGGGGATACAGTCTGAGCTTCGGAGACGATAAAGGCAGCTTTATCGGCGCCCTGAACTTCTTCGGTCTGATGAATGTCGGCACCGGGCCGTCGGATACCTACGCCACCACCATACCGCACCTGGCTTTCATGGCGTTTCAGGGTATGTTCGCGGTGATTACCGTCGCCCTGATAACCGGAGCGGTGGTGGAGAGGATAAAATTCAGCTCCCTGATGATATTCTCCGCTTTGTGGGTAACCTTTGTATACGCGCCGGTATGTCACTGGGTCTGGGGCGGCGGCTGGCTGGGAGGATTAGGAGCGCTGGACTTTGCCGGCGGAGCGGTGGTGCACATCAATGCCGGGGTTTCGGCACTGGCACTGGTGCTGCTGCTGGGGAGACGGCGCGGCTTTCGCTCCGAGGTTATGGAACCCAACAATATCCCGATGGTCGCTCTCGGCGCCGGTCTGCTGTGGTTCGGCTGGTTCGGCTTTAATGCCGGCAGCTCGCTGATGGCCGACGGCCTGGCGGCCAACGCGTTCGTCGCCACCAACCTGGCGGCAGCTACCGCCGGATTGACCTGGATGATTATCAGCTGGATACATCACCGACCCAGTCTGCTGGGCACGGTAACCGGGGCGGTAGCCGGACTGGTAGCCATCACGCCGGCGGCGGGTTTCGTAGCACCGATTGCCGCCATCCCCATAGGCATTATCGTATCGATTATATGCTACTACAGCATCATATTGATTAAAGAGAAGCTGCACTTTGACGACTCCCTGGACGTTTTCGCCGTACACGGCATGGGTGGTATCTGGGGCGCGTTAGCCACCGGGATTTTCGCCACCTCGTCGGTCGGCGGAGTATCCGGTCTCATCGAAGGTAACTGGAGCCAGGTAGGTACCCAGATAGTCAGCATCCTGGCCGTGGCGGCTTTCGCTTTCACGGTAACCTGGGTGCTGGGTAAAATACTCGCGGCGACCGTCGGCCTGAGAGTGGGCTCAACCGAAGAAACGGTCGGGTTGGACCTGTCGCAACACGGCGAGAGAGCTTACGGAGGTCTGCTGCGATGAAGAAAATCGAAGCCATAATACGTGAAGAAAGACTTAATGACGTTAAGTCGGCCCTTGAGGAAGCAAGCTACTGGGGAATGACCGTAAGCCAGGTCAGCGGGCGCGGCAAGCAGAAAGGTATCGCCCTGCAATCACGCGCCGGAGAATACCGGGTAGACCTGCTGCCCAAGATAAAAATAGAACTGGTAGTGGTAGAGGAAGACGTACCCGCCGTACTGGATGCCATTATCAAGAACGCCCGGACGGGTGAAACCGGCGACGGTAAGATATTCGTACTGCCGGTTGAAACCGTGGTACGCGTCAGGACCGGCGACAGAGACTATAACGCCATATAATTACGGGGTGGGGAGTATATATTTATGAAAAAATAATGACATTATGACAATAACGGGATACAATATAATGAGAAACAGGAGGAAACAATGACCAATAGAAGCAGAGAAGAAGCCGCCGAATACGTAATTAAAACAGCCAAAGAGCACGATGTAAAATTTATCCGACTATGGTTCACCGATATCCTGGGCATGCTGAAAAGTTTTGCCATCACCGTAGAGGAGCTCGAAGGGGCTCTACAGGAAGGGATGGGTTTTGACGGTTCATCCATCGAGGGCTTTGCCCGTATCGATGAAAGCGACATGGTCGCCATGCCCGACCCGGACACGTTCCAGTTACTGCCCTGGCGGCCTCGCGAGCACCGTGCCGTCGCCCGCATGTTCTGCGACGTCCTCAAACCCGGCGGTGAGCCCTTTCAGGGTGATCCCCGCTACGTCCTGAAAAGGAACCTGAAGAGGGCCGCTGACCTGGGTTACACCTATTACGTGGGACCGGAACTGGAGTATTTCTACTTCAAGCAGAACCCGGATGATCCTACCGAGCCGACCACCAAGGTACTGGATAAAGGCGGTTATTTCGACCTGACTCCCCTTGATGCCGCCGTGGACATGAGAAAAGACACCGTCCTTCAGCTGGAGGAAATGGGCATCGGCGTGGAATATTCCCACCACGAGGTAGCCCACAGCCAGCACGAAATCGACATGCGGTACACCGATGCTTTAACCATGGCGGATAATGTGATGACCTACCGCCTCGTCGTTAAAGAGGTAGCCATGAATCACGGTGTATACGCCACCTTCATGCCCAAACCGGTGTTCGGAATCAACGGCAGCGGTATGCACGTTCACCAGTCCCTGTTTAAAGGCGACAAGAATGCCTTTTTTGACGCCAGTGACGAGTATCACCTGTCTAAAGAGGCAAAGGGCTACATCGCCGGTTTACTGAAGCATGCTCAGGAAATCACCGTGGTATGCAACCAGTGGGTCAACTCCTACAAGCGGCTGGTACCCGGATACGAAGCCCCGGTTTACCTGTCCTGGGCAAGACGGAACCGTTCCGACCTGGTACGCGTACCGGAATACCGGCCGGGTAGAGAAAAAGCCACCCGAATCGAGTTCCGTTCGCCGGACCCCGCCTGCAATCCTTACCTCGCTTTCAGCGTGATGCTGGCAGCCGGTCTCGAAGGAATCGAAAAAGGGTACGAGGTGCCCGAACCGGTAGAGGAAAACGTCTACGAAATGAGTGAGGAGGAGAGAAACAGGCGAGGCATCGGCGTACTGCCTGCCAGCCTGCTGGAAGCTATCCAGGTAACGGAAAACAGCGAGGTGGTAAGGAAAGCCCTCGGCGACCATGTTTTCGATGCCTTTATCCAGAACAAGAAGATTGAATGGGACGAATACCGCTCCCAGGTCACTGAATTCGAGATTGATAAATACCTGTCGATATTATAACGAAGGTCAAGTACTTGTGTGGCTGAAAAGCAAGAAGCCCGCCGATTAAGAATCGGCATGGCGCAGATAAATACGACGGTCGGTGACTTTACCGGCAATCGTCAGAAGATAATCCAGGCCCTGGAACAGGCAAGGTCTTCGGGTGTTGATTTGCTTACTTTTCCCGAACTGACAACCTGCGGATATCCGCCCGAAGACCTGCTTTTCAAGCCCCAGTTCATTACCGAAAACCTGAGATCTCTGAAAAAAATCGTCGGAGAATCTTCAGGTCTAAACGTTGTTGTCGGCTTTGTGAATAGAGCCGGCAGCGATATCTATAACGCCGCCGCCGTCATCCACGACGGTAAACTCACTGCGATCTATCATAAAATATTGCTTCCCAACTACGGTGTTTTCGATGAAAACCGGTATTTCCAGCCCGGAAACCAATGCCCAGTTTTCGTCATAGCCGGGGTAAACACCGGCATCAATATCTGCGAGGACATCTGGTACGCCGACGGTCCCGCCGCCACGCAGGCTCGCTCCGGCGCGGAACTAATCGTCAATATCAGCGCTTCGCCGTTTCACTTCGGCAAGGGATACGTCCGCGAGGAGATGCTGACCGGCCGGGCTACCGACAACCTGGCTATCATCGCTTTTACCAACCTTATCGGCGGGCAGGACGAACTCATCTTCGACGGGGGCAGTATGGTGGTGAGTGAAAAAGGTGAAATACTCGCCCGGGGGAAGCAGTTCGAGGAAGATTTCATCATCGCCGATATTGACACAGGACCCGTAATTGCCGCACGGCAGCAGAACCCCGGATGGAATAAAGCACCGGGTTTTCGCGAAAGGCCGATAGAGACGGTTTCTGTATCGGAAAAATCCGTAACCGCCGATAAACCGAAAATACCCCAAGAAAAAGCCGTAGTCCTCGACTTCCCGGCTGAAGTATATCACGCCCTGGTGCTGGGTACGCGCGACTACATCAGGAAAAACGGGTTCGGCAAGGTACTGGTTGGGCTTTCCGGCGGACTGGATTCCAGCCTGGTGGCAGCTATCGGGGTGGACGCGCTGGGCAAAAATAACCTGGTGGGTGTCGCCATGCCTTCCCCTTACTCCTCGACCGGCAGCGTGACCGACGCCGAACTCCTGGCGAAGAACCTGGGTATTCAGTTGCTGAACGTCCGCATCGATAAGGTTTTTACAGAATATCTGGACATGCTGAGTGAGCCCTTCCAGGGGAAAGAGCCCGACGTCACCGAGGAAAACATCCAGGCCCGCATACGGGGAACCATCCTCATGGCGCTGTCGAACAAGTTCGGCTGGCTGGTGCTGACCACGGGTAACAAGAGCGAAATGGCCACCGGTTACGCCACGCTTTACGGCGACATGGCCGGAGGATTCGCCGTTATCAAGGACATCCCCAAGACGATGGCATATCAACTCGCGGAGTACCGTAATTCCCTGGGAGACGGCGAAGTTATACCGGATTCGGTGATAACAAAACCGCCCTCCGCCGAGTTGCGACCAGACCAGAAAGACACCGATTCCCTGCCGCCGTACGAAATACTCGATCCCATACTGACCGCCTACGTGGAAGAGGACAAGAGCATCGAGGAAATAATCGCCGCCGGCAATGACGAAGCGGTCGTCAAGCGCGTCGCCCGGCTGGTAGACATCAGCGAGTACAAGCGACGGCAGGCGCCGCCCGGGATAAAAATCACCCCCCGGGCTTTCGGCAGGGACAGAAGACTGCCCATTACC
>JASFHJ010000082.1:0-6365 GCA_050123255.1 Dehalococcoidia bacterium | reverse complement strand
AAAAGGCGGAGGCAATAATTACTGAACATAAACAAAAAGCGTTGAAAGACCAGGATGAAATCATCCAGCGAGCTTATGATGAAGCTTCGAGCTTGGTTGAAAAGGCAAATCAAGATGCTGAGCAGATTATTTTCCAGGCTGAAGAAAATGCCAGGACAGAAGCTAAAAGCAAAGTGAAATCAGAGGCTGAAAAGATGATTACCAAAACGCGCAAAGAATGTGATTCGATTACTTCTTCAGCTCAGCAGGAAGGTGACAAAATCATCGCTAAGGCCAAGCAAGAGGCTGAAAAACAATCTCACGAAATTTTAGAAACGTCAAAAAAAGAAGCAGAGTTGTTGATTAAGGATGAAATCGAAAAGTGCCGAATAGAAACCAAGGAACAAGTCGCCCAAGAATCCCTGAAAGCAAAGGAGTCGGCGAAAAGATTTATAGATGATATCATCAACGACAGCCAACAACTGCAGATATCGATCAAGGAAAGATGGAGCAAAATAGAAAACATGATGGATAAAATGAAGGAATATATGCAGACGGAATTCGGTGAATTAATGAAGCTGGGCGTTGAAGCTAATAGTAAAGTAGAAACAAGAGTTAATTCATTTATCCAAGGAAACAAAGGAGAAATAGAAGGAATACCGATTATTGAAAATTCAAAAACAAGTGGCAGTCTCTGGGTAATATCAAAGGGAGGGGAACGTAGTGCGGAAACTCGTGCAAAGGGATATTTCAAAGGTACAATCGAGTTAAGGGCTTTATCTTCATTTGATAGAAGACGGATAGATTATCTAAAAGATTTATTCTCGGGAATTCATAGCATCAAATATAAGGGAGAATCCTCTTCCGATGAAGGGATCAAGCTAGAATATAATTTGACAGACCCGGTACCACTTTTGGATATTCTTAAGAATATCCATTGGGTAGATAGAGTGGAGGAAAAAGGGGAAAAACTCAAACTTACCGTTCACTAAATCTTGGTCCAGATCGTCAATAATCTATTGCCGTTAATTTAGAACTATAACAGGTCTTTGAAAGGAGGCAAGCGGCTGCTGCCTTTTATCCAGGCTACATGGGGTTCAGAAGATCCCCGGTTCAAATCCGGGCGCCCCGACCATAAATCCCTTGGCATAATCCACAATCTTCGGAATATCTTTTTCGTTGTCCCAAATCGCGGCAGATACCCAGATGATTTCCACACTTTCTAACGGAGAAAAATGAAACAAGTAAACAAATACTATCTTGTTACCTTCATCGATAACTGCTATACTGTTCTGCACGAATAAAGCAGGAAGATTTGGTAATCCTTACCACGATATAGTTGATTAGTCCACGAAGGAGAAGAAAATGGCGCAAGGTAATGAAACGAACAGCGTTCGCCCGTCCTGGGATGACTATTTCCTGGAGCTGGCCGATGCTGCCTCAAGCAGGGCGACTTGCGACCGTGGCAAGAGTGGTTGTGTGATTGTCAGGGATAAACAGGTATTGGCGACAGGATATGTCGGGTCTCCTGCCGGGCTGCCTCATTGCGATGATGTGGGACATTTGATGAAGAAAGTGATTCAAGAAAACGGTGAGATAAGCGAACACTGTTTACGGACAGTGCATGCTGAACAGAACGCTATCTGCCAGGCCGCTAAAAGAGGGATCTCCATTGAAGGTGCCACTGTCTATAACAGAATGACTCCCTGCCGGACCTGTGCCATGCTGCTGATTAACTGCGGGATTAAAAAAGTAGTTTGTGAACGCAAATATCAACTTGCTGAAGAGAGTGAACAACTACTCGCGGAAGCCGGCATTGAGTTAGTGTACAAATATAACGGCCGGCAGGAGTACTAATCCAACCTCCTTAAAGAGAACAGAGCATATGAAGCTATGCCACCGAAGAAAGAACTGTGACTTATGAACATTATCCACTGTGACATAAGCAATGTAGATTTAGCGGTAGACGCAATGGTGACAATAAAATGCGTAGAAGATGGAAAGCCGATTGAATTAGCTACTGTCACTGCAATGACAACGTTTCTCGAAAATCCATTTAATCATCTGTTGGTCGCTGTTGATGGTTCGGAAACGGTTGGCTACTTAATTGCATATGAGCTTCAAAGGCCGGATAGAGAGCAGTCTATGATGTTCCTGTATGATATTACAGTAGTGAATAAACATCGGCAAAAAGGTATTGGAACAGCTCTTATTGAGCAGTTGAAATTTATATGCTCAACTAAACCGATGATGAAAATGTTTGTTCCCACGAATCGCTCAAATGAACCTGCGGTCGGACTCTATCAAAAAACCGGAGCTGTTCTATCAAGCGATACCGACGAAGTTGGTCTTGCCTGGATTTTTTAATTTTCCTGTTGACTTTTTATAGCAGGTCTTTCATAAGATTCACCAACCCGATTCAGCGTATATTAAGATCTGCTGAAGCAATCAGGATTCGGCGGGGGTGTAATTTCACAATGGTCCAGGTCGTCTGGCGTACAATCGGCCTCGCCGCCAGACCTCCGCTACTATTGCTTCATCAGACGACGCCAGCAAATATCTGGTCTCGTTAGTACCAGCCGTATTTCTTAACCGTGTCAACCATTGCTTTCATGTTCTCCGGTTTTGCATCATAGATTCCGCCGCCGTTCGCCAGGATGAAGCCGCCTCCCTTGCCGCAAACCTTGATCAGCTTCTTACAATACTCCTCTACATCCTGGGGTGAACCGAGCTGAAGTAGACGAAGAGGTACGTTACCCATCAAACAGACACGGTCTCCGAGAATTTCCTTGGCTCTGAAGATGTCCGTATTATCCAAATAAATAAGTTGTCTCCCTTTTGGAAATTCGTTGAAATACTCAAGCTGATTATCACGCCGTCCCTCTAAAAACATCCAGGCTATATCATATCCGAGATCAAGAGTCACCTCGATAGACCTCTTCCAATAAGGCCACACGAACTCCTCGAATTGTTTTATGGACATAAATTCGTCGGAAACTCTATGTGATTCCCCACATATGCCCATAGCCAGTTCGCCTTCTTTTTTTACTGCTGGCCTGGCAGTGGCAATCCGGTATTCGAGGAATTTATTCAGGGCAGCCTTGAGCTTTTCCGGTTGACGGAACATATCAATGGCCACTCCCCGGTATGTCCGGAAATTGTTACTGAAATGCGAGAAAGGCGGAAAAACGCCGCCGGCGTTCCGCAGCCATGCATTCGGGAAGCCGATGGAAGCCATCTCCATATCCATATTTCCCGTCTCGCGGTCCCATTTCGCTGCCTCTTCGCCGGCTGTTTTCATAGCCCTGGCTAACTGCGCGAATTCCTCGGAGGCAAATATATTACTCATCCTGGCTATGTTAGCCCCTATGTACATGAGAGGAGGAAGTTTGGCTAACGGCTTCAACGTACTGTATACCCGCGGCAGCCAGACCCGCACGATAAAATCAGAGGGGTCAGCGAGGAAAAGGTCGTATTCATCCTCTTTCATGTACTCCTGCTCGACTACCTGGTTGCCGACATCGGGAGGAAGGTTGCCGCCGGGCCATCGCTCGAAGTTCGTGCCTGTGGCTTCAAGAGCAGCCCCCGATTCCCGGCCGGCGCCGGCCCAACCATCCGGTTCAAGGTCTGCGAACATCTTTTTAAAGGCCGCCCTCGAGGCCGGTGCGTCATAATAGGCGGTGGAGTAGGAAAGTCCGGTATACCTGCAGGCAAGCAACGGGACATCGAAGAAAACCACCGGCACCCTGTCCGGCACTTTCAGCTGCATAGCGTCGAAAACCCTTTTTTCTCTCTCCCGGTAAAGCTCTTCAACGGTTTTACCGTTTCTCTTTTCGATTTCTTCCTTCAGTCTTTTTTCTTCTTCGATGAGTTCTTCTCTTGATTGGGTTGCTGTCATTTAATCCTCATTTCTAGATGTATTCTTACTCAGGCCTCTCCCGGCCCATCCGGTCGTCAGGTTTCCATCGACGATTTTTTAAAAAGGAATGCCCGCACTGCTGATGTGTGCCTTGTACAAATCGATGGTCATACTAATTCTACATCTGTCCGGGGTCTCCAGACAACAGAAGCCTCATCCGGTCATCGGGTACCGGCGATTTGTCACGCTGGAAAGCATTGCTGAGGCGACATATCCTTAACGACTAAAGCGTGCCTCTCAGCTTGGGGTCCAGAGCATCCCTCAAACCGTCGCCAACCATATTAAAGGCGAAAACCACCACCATTATGGCTACTCCCGGCGCCAGCGAAAGCCAGGGGTGCGTTGCCAGATCCCCGCGTCCGTCGTTAACCATGGCTCCCCAGGCTGCCGCCGGCGGCTTGATGCCGATTCCGAGGAAGCTCAGGCCGGCCTCGGCAAGAATGAGGGTTCCCAGTTGCAGAGTCACCAGTACAATCATCGGCGGTGCCGCGTTCGGCAATATGTGTCTGAACATGATTCGCCAGATACTGGCGCCGGCGGAGCGTTCCGCCATTATGTAGTCATTCTCCTTGATACTGAGGGAAAGCCCGTGCATTACCCTGGCATAACCGGGCAAAGCACTGATACCCAGGGCAATAATTACGTTCTGGATACCGACCCCGAGGATACTGGCGATAAAAAGCGCCAGGATAATCATCGGAAACGTCATCAGCAGGTCCATTATCCTCATGATGACCATGTTAATGACGGTACCGCTGAAGTACCCGGCAATCAGTCCCAGTACCATACCGGCTATGGAAGCGAACCCGGCGGTGACGAAACCCACCAAGATTGCTGTCCGTGTCCCGAAAATAAGCCGGCTCAGGGTATCACGCCCGATTGGATCCGTACCCAATAGATGTTCTGAACTGGGTTGCGCGTAGACATTATAGTAATCAGGTTGATACGGGTCATATGGCGCCAGCCATTCTGCAAATATGGCAGAAAAAAACAGGAGTAATAATATAAATATACCGAAGATGACCATCTTGCGCTGAAAGAAAACCCTGACAAAGCGCCGCCACTCGTTAATACGGGGAGGGGCTTCGTGAAAACCCATTTCGATATTAATGTCTTTTCTTGCCATATTCCGTACTTTTTATTTAGTAGCGTATCCTGGGGTCGAGCCAGCCGTAGGAGATATCGACAATCACATTTACCAGCAGTATCACGCCGCCAAATATCACTGTCGAAGCCTGAACAATCACGTAATCCTGGCTGAAAATTCCGTTTACCATTAACCGGCCTATGCCCGGTATGTTGAAAATCGTCTCAATGAACACGGAACCGCCGAATATCAAACCGATGGCAAAGCCCATTAAAGTAATAACGGGGATGAGGCTGTTTTTCAGCATGTGCTTGAATACAATAACGCGTTCCCGGAGTCCTTTCGCCCAGGCGGTACGTATATAGTCCTGCTGGACCACTTCAAGGACACTCGACCGCATCTGGCGAGATAAGCCGGCCAGACCGGTGACGCTTTGGCAAATAACCGGCATGATGAGCTGCCTGGTATTAAGCCAGAAATCCTCAAACGGGGAGGTATAGTTGCCGATGGGCAGCCAGTTAAGCTTAAGACCAAAAATATACATCAGTAATATACCCAGCCAGAAAATAGGTATGCAGATGCCGACGTAAGCCAGGGGTGTGATTATCTGGTCGGCCAGTTTACCCCTTCTCAATCCCGCCAGTAGACCCGAAGCGGTACCCAGAACGGTAGCAACAATGAAACCCAGCACGCCGATATGCATGGTTATGGGAAGGCGCTTGGCTATTAGCGCCCCAACATCTTCATGGTAAGTTATTGATTCACCCAGGTCTCCCCGGAAAATATTACCCATCCAGAGGAGATACTGTAGATATAAGGGTTTATCCAGGTTGTACTGCGCTCTGAGCTGATCTATAGCTTCAGGTGACATGGAAGAATATGCCGAGGTCGAGGAAACATAAATTAAAATCGGGTCGCCGGGTAGAAGTCGCATGGAAAAAAATACGAGCATTGTTAAAAGGATAAGGAGTATCAATGCCCATACCAATCTTCTAATGATATATATGGTCATCTTCTACCTCGGACAGTAAGATCAGACTAATGCCCGGTAATACGTTTACCCATCTTCAGCTACCCCCTGTCCAATACCACAGCCACTAAAAGATATACTATCAGTTATCCGTTGTTTCCGGAGCAGGGCGATTCACCCCGGCCCCGCGAAAATCGGGAATGAATCGCCCGGATTTCCAGATAAATCGAACCCCGTGTTTATTTGTCAAGCCAGTCCAGATAAGTATGCCAGACCATGAAGTGATCCTGGTAGCGTTCGGTCCGGACATAATCCGCGACGATGTAACGAGTCGACTGGGTAATAAGCGGGATGATTACCGCATTTTCGCTGACGAAGGTCATCAGTTCCCTGGTAGCATTACGCATCCC
>JASFHJ010000081.1:0-6422 GCA_050123255.1 Dehalococcoidia bacterium | reverse complement strand
GGTTTTGCCAAGAACGCCCCTCCCGGCATGCTGGACAACGTTGTTAAGACAATACCGATACGCCGGCTGACGGAACCGGAGGACATCGCCAACGCGGTGGTATTCCTGGCTTCGGATGCCGCCAGCGATATCGTCGGTCAAATACTGGTGGTTACCGGTGACGTTTCGCCATAAGAAATAAAAGTAAACATTATCACAAATAGAATATAATCTGTTATCAGTCACTTATACATACAGGAGGGAGGTATAAGCAATGACCAAATGGCATGATTATCTCAAAAGAGAAGGATCTCCGCCCACCTGGCCCTACCCGATACGCTATGAAGAGGAACAGGAAATAGACGCAGATGTTCTCGTTATCGGCGGGGGTATCGCCGGCTGCTGGGCGGCCATCAGCGCCGCCCGGAACGGGGCAACGGTAGCCCTCGTCGAGAAAGGGGATGTCGTCCGCAGCGGCGCCGGCGGTCCCGGGTGCGACCACTGGTGCAACGTCCCCGCCAACCCCCACTCCAAAGTTGACCCCGATGAATGGGCAAGGTTGATGACCGAAAAGCCCGGCATCATGGGACCGCTGCTGAAAGAGCCCGTTAAGTACTCCTATGCCAACGGCATCGGCAACCAGATTCAATGTCGCGAGGACTACGACACGCTGCTGGAAATGGAGCAGATGGGCGGTAAAATCCGGGATACCGACGATGAATACGTCGGTGCCGAGGGCAGGTACGACGATACCAAGTTCATGTTTTCGCCCCGCTACAGTCCCAACCACTCCACCGAGGTGGTGATACGTATCTGGGGCACGACCTTCAAACCCGCCCTGAAGAAAGAGTGCCAGCGGCTGGGCGTAAAGATATTCGACCGCGTGATGGTTACCAGCCTGCTTACCGAGGGAGGGGTCCAGGGAGCCAGGGTGGTCGGTGCTACCGGATTGAACGGGCGTACCGGCGAGTTCATGATATTCAAATCCAAGGCCGCCATCCTCGCCACCGCCGGCAACTGGTCGCTCTACATGCTGAACACCGAGCTTTCCGGCTACAACACCTTTCGCTCCCGGACGATGACCGGCGACGGTCACGCCATGGCCTGGAGAGCCGGGGCCGAGCTAACCTTGATGGAAAGAACCGGAATCCTGATGCTGGGTACCGGTTATAAACACACCTGGTACGGCGGCGCCGGCGATGCCAGTTACGAGAACATCGAGCTGGTTGACGCCAACGGTAAAAAGCTGCCCTGGCCGGTACAGGGCTGGCCCGACGGAGGTGCCATGCGACCGGGTCCGGAGGAAATGGCGGAAATCAAGAAGAAGGTCATGTCCGGCGAATACGCCCTGCCTTTCTACGGAGATTTTCCCGGCATGCCGGATATCGAACGCAAGGTCACCTGGAACCTGATGCTGGGTCAAGAGTCCACCACCAGGATAATCATCGATACCTACAACCGGGCAGGGTTCGACCCCGCCAAACATTTGCTTCAGAATTACACCTTCATCGAGGGTGAAAGCCCGACCCACTGGCGCACTGTCGGCGGCGGTGGCCCGATTGTTGACTGGAACCTGAAATCAACGCTCGACGGTCTGTACGTTGCCGGAGAGCAGATATTCTCCGCCGGCGACCACAGTTTTGCCGCATCCACCGGCCGGTACGCCGGCAGGAAGGCCGCCGCCTACGCCAAAGAGATAGACCGGGCGGCGGTATCCCGCGACCAGATTACCCTGGAAAAAGCCCGTGTTTACGCCCCGATAAAACAGACCGACGGCATCGACTGGAAAGAGCTCCACGCCGGGATCGCCCGGGCGATGCAGATGTTCTGCAGCGATTATAAAACCGGGTCCCTTCTCAACATGGGATTGGATACGCTGAAAGACATCGAGGAAAACCACGTTCCCCGGCTCTACGCCCCCGACCCGCACAAGCTGATGCGGAGCATCGAGGACTTAAGCCTGCTTACTCACGGACAAATCGTGATGAACGCCTCGCTGGCGCGGCGTGCCAGCAGCGGCATCGTCGGTTT
Source organism: Dehalococcoidia bacterium (assembly GCA_050123255.1). Taxonomy (GTDB): domain Bacteria; phylum Chloroflexota; class Dehalococcoidia; order Dehalococcoidales; family RBG-16-60-22; genus W425. Next base: position 4,412 of record JASFHJ010000081.1, on the reverse strand, counting down.
CCACCGCATCGACTACCCGGAAACCGACCCGCCGGAATGGGGGAAATTCGTAACGATTAAACTTGAGAACGACAAGGTCAAGGAAGGTTCGTATCCGCTGGGATATTGGGGCGGCATGAAAGAAAATTACGAAGCCCACAACCGGGACTACCAGGGCGTTTATCAGGGTAAATAAGGAGGCCACCATGGCTGAAGATAAAGTATATGCCATGCCCAATATAACGACCCCGAATACGCCGGTCGTTTTCAACGAGGGTATCTGTAATGGCTGTAATCATTGTGTCGAGGTTTGCCAGGTAGACGTTTTCATCCCCAATCCGGAGAAAGGCAAGCCTCCCCTGGTGCTGCACCCGGACGAGTGCTGGTACTGCGGTTGCTGCGTTAACGACTGCCCGAATAAGGGGGCCGTTACCTTCAACTGGCCGGTGCAGCAGCGGGCGTACTGGAAAGACAAAGCCACCGGAAAAGTGTACCGGGCGTAATAACCTCACGAAGGAGAGATAACGCGAGCCGGGAGACTTCATAAGCCGGACTCGTTGCTCTGGAAAACCGGGCGAAAATGCCGCGGTAAGGGGTGTAAGAGCCCTTTTAAACTGCTGGAAAAAGGGTTATAATCAACAGCATGAAAAGTTGCCTCGGTCTGTTAATCATACTAACAGTCCTTATGGCTGGCTGTGGCTGTCGGAGTCCGGAGCCGGAAACCAGTGAACCTTCTTCGACGATACCGGAATATCCGACCGCGGAATTCGACCTTGAATTAGCCAGCAAGTTCTGCCCGGTAATCCACCTCAAGGACGAACCGGAAATCACCGAAAATTTCCAGCCGGACCCCGTCCAGTTGATGGTCGACCTGTCCTTCCTGAAAGACCTGCAAGATCCTGAATTTCGACTGGACCCCACACTCGCCGACCTGCAGCAGTACACGCAGAGCGACCTGTATCTCGATGTTGCCGAACTCGACCCGGAAAACAGCACCGTAGACGATTACATCGCCGCCTACACGCCGACCAAAGCCGGCTACGGACCGACGCTATACGCCCGGGTAACCAGGGACGGTAACTATACCGTTCTACAATACTGGTTTTTCTACTATTTCAACGACTGGCGGAACTACCATGAAGGCGACTGGGAACTGGTGCAGCTGAACTTCCCGGCCTATTCATCCGAAGCACTGCTGGAAAGGGGCGATGTACCCGTATCGGCGGGATTTTCCCAACACCAGGCGGGGCAGAAAATGACCTGGGCCGACATGCATTCCGAAGGTCTGGTCTACGACCAGACCCATCCGCTGGTATACGTCGCCCAGGGTTCGCACGCCAACTACTTCACCCCCGGCTATTACTGGTCGGGGCTCGATTTCGACGATACCGGCACCTCGGACTGGATAGTCCTTAATCCCCGGGACGTCGATGTCGTTCTCCTGGAAGACGAAGCGCAAATGGAACCGAAGGAATGGCTGGATTTCCGCGGCGCCTGGGGCGAACACTCCGGCTTTTCCTTCTCCGTGATGGAACTGGAATTTCACCAGAGCGGCCCTTCGGGTCCTCCCTGGAGCGAGGGCGGCGGCACCAGCCAGAAATGGGAGCATCCCGCCGTCTGGTCGGATGACCTGCCGGAATATCCGGATCCTTTCTGGCTCTCCTTCTTCCACATGATCGGCGACTGGCTCACCGAGGCTATCTTCAGTATCTTCAGTCCCGCCGACCTCCACGTGTATGACTCCCAGGGCAGGCACGTAGGGCTGGACGAGCAGGGAAACCTTGAGATTGAGATCCCCGGCGCCCTGTACATCACGCCGGAAGGCACGGATTTCAAGACCATCCTCATCCCCGACGCCGACGTTACCGATGAATTCAGGGTCGTGGTTGAAGGCACCGGCGACGGTATCCTGGATCTGAAAGCCCTGGTGCCCGATTCCGCTAAAAATATCAGGCGTTATCTGGAATACCAGGATATCCCGATTAACCCGGTCATGGATGCCGAGCTTAGAATCGTCCCCGAAATGATTGACACTCTCTCCCCCGAAAAAGATACCGGTACCCTGAAAGACCTCAGCTCAAAACTGTTGATAGACAGCGATGGTGACGGAGTTTTTGAAACCGAAACCCTGCCGGGCATCTTCGCCAATAAATTCAGTAACACCTTCGAGGGCTGGTGGCAGCAGTTCCGGTCGCCGGTGAATTATCCCACGGCAAATTATCCCTATTTCTATCGCGGCGCCTGGGCTTCGAGAATCGATGAAGCCCGCAGCTATCTCCTCAATGCCGAGATACTGAGAGCGGCCGGCTTCGATACCATCATGCTCGGGATTGATATCGTGTTTAACCCCGAAAACGGCGAACCGGAGTCGCTGGGTGACGAGGTCTTCATCTTCTACCTGCAAGCGTTGAAACAGGCCGGTTTCAGAATCGTCCTCGTCCCCAATCCGATGCATCCGAACCTAGACATGGGACTGGGATTTGAGTGGGACGCGGACAGCGCCGACGCCGCCTATCACCGCAGCTACGAATTACTTAAGAAGTTCGACGATGTAGTGCTCAAGTGGGCGAGCATAGCCGAACAATACCAGGTAGATGGATTCGCCCCGCTTAACGAACCAGCCAAACTGGTCTGGGACCATAACGATGCCTCGCGCTGGCTCCAGGAAATCGTGCCCCAGATTAAAAAGTATTACCGGGGTAAATTATTCGCCGTAGATACGATGTACGACCTGGGGCAGGGTCTCAGCACTCCCTATCCCTACGACTACTACGGGTATGACGTCATCCTGGGCGGACCACCGGCCGGCAGGAAAGACTACGCCGGCTGGGAGGAAATGATTAATATTTACATCAACGAGGGAATAGGCTACTCCCGCGAATACAAATCGGAGGGCTTCGGGCTGTACGAATGGGGCGGTTATACCGGGGGGGTCTGGTATGAAGACGCTCAGATGGCCAACCTCGACCAGATACTTACTACCGAAGAAGCCTGGCTGATTACGACCGCCGCCATTCAGCAGGCGAAAGGGACAATCGCCTCCTTCCCGCGAATATCCACCGGCTGGATTGATTTTGATACGCCGGCCTTTCTGCTGCTTTCCAAATGGTATTACCAGTTCGGCATACCGGTACAGCCTTTCGTACCGTCTTCCTGGACTTATCAAGAGTTGATCGATATTGAAGCCCGGCTGGCGGGAGCGGATTACCCGGATATTTTCCAGCTTGATAGTCAGCCGTGATGGTGAAGAAGGAAAACAAAAAGCCCGGATTGCAGGTTACTTCGGTGTAATTTCGTCCATGATAACGTGTTCTTCCACTATCCACAGGCCGCCGCCTCTCATCTCCGCGAACTTTTCCCCGTCTTCTCTCAGGGCTTCACCCGCCCCGGTATGGATGAATTTCATGGAGTTCTGAAACGCTTCAACATCGTCATACCACATCTCCACGATGCCGTCGCCCTCATATTCCATACCCGGCACCTCGACAAAATGGTTCTGGACATATCTCCTCAAGCCGGGTATCAGCCTGGCTGCCAGGGGACCATGCTGTTCCTTCCAATATTTGTTGTATTCCTCGCGGGTCATGCCGGTTTTCCTGTGAGCCAGCGCGATCGACTTAATCATGGATTATCCTCCTGATTGAATTAGACTTGATATTCACGCACCCGGTTACGTTTGACATGCCGATGAAAATTGTCTTATCATCGGGTAAATATCGTCCTTATTATACACACTCCACCGCAATATCCAAATATAAACCGGAACGGAGGTAAATATGGTCACTAAGAACATCAAACACGGAGACTATATTGTAGAATTGAAACCGGGTTATTCAATGTTCAAGCAAGTAACGGCGCCACAGGTGACCGCTTTTGGAGAAAGAGACCTTTTCGATATGGATTTCTCGCTGGGATGGTCATTTCTGACGGAACCGTTCGTCATGGTGGCCGAAGCCCATAAACACGATTTTGACCAGATTCTCTTTTTCATGGGCGGCGACCCTAATAATGCGTTGGAGTTTGACGCGGAATACGAGATCAGGCTCGGAGATGACACTCATACACTCGACTACCCGGCCTGTATACGCATTCCCAGGGGGTTGATGCACTGCCCGCTGAACATCAAAACAGTCAACAAACCATTTGTGTTCATTGATATTACGCTTACGACCGGGCCTTCGGTCAGACCTCTGCCCCCGGAATCCCAAAAAGATTAGAGCGACTTCAAGCGGGGCGGCTTTTTCACGGTATACCAGGGGGTCTTCAAGCCGATTTGCTCCGGTGGTACGAGCCTTCGCAAACGTCCACTGGCTACCGCTTCATCGGCGGCTGCTACCCAGCTATCAATGATATGTTTCTCCACGAAATCCGCCAGCGGCTTCCAGTCAACTTCGATAGCGCCCCGGGGACATATCTGCTCGCAGAAGAAACAA
>JASFHJ010000080.1:0-6449 GCA_050123255.1 Dehalococcoidia bacterium | reverse complement strand
CGGGTGGTCCAGCGATTCCTGGCCGCGGTCGAGGTCGGGGAAGATGGCGATGGTGTCTTCGAACGGCTGGTTATCAGCGAGGTCTTTCCGGGTAAGCTGGTACTCACCGATCATGCGGCGACTGGAGCGGGTGCCCAGCTGCGGGCCGGTAAGAACGAGGAAGCTCTTTTCGAAGCCCGGCATGTTCTTTTTATAGAATTCCAGGGTCTTGGCCGCCACTTTGCGGCCGGTGAACTCGACGCGCGTCAGTTCTTCGACATCAACCTGGCTCTTGTTGGGATATCGGTTATGGAACCAGACGACGGCATCCTGGTCGGGAAGGTTGCTGGCAAAGAAATTACCCTGACCACCGGCTTCCATTGCCTTCCGGGATAACTCCATGAATTCTTTGGGATTCTTCTGTCGGAACTCGTTAGCCTTCTTAAGGTCGACCCCGTCAATCCAGAAAACAAGAGCGAGATTGGCAATGCGGAAGTTCGGGGGGATATTATCTTCGTATTCGATACCGGCGTAAGGAAAGAGGTCGCCGTCGCCGGTGGCATCGATAACGACTTTACCCAGGATAGCCTGCCGGCCGGACTTGCTCTCGATGATAACACCTTTACAGTGATTACCTTCCATGAGGGGTTCGGTGCCCCAGGCATGGCAATAGACCTTGACTCCGGCTTCCTCCACCATCTCGTTCAGGATATACTTGGATATCTCCGCATCGATAATGGCGGCATAACTAACCCTGTCCAGCCGCGTCATGAAGAAGCTGCGCTGGAAGTAATACCGGACGATATCCTTGTCCAGCGAACCCCAGTGCTCCGGCTTGGGGTAATCGACCGCGTTATAGGGTTTCAGCCGGTCGATCCATTCCTGGGTAAGGCCGACAATCTGCTGTTTGCCCGTGTAATCGGTCAACAGCGGAATAATCGTCACCAATCCGCCGGTGCCCATGCCTCCCAGGTAGCCGTATCTTTCGATAAGAACCGTATCCGCACCGTTACGGGCCGCCGATACCGCGGCGCCGATGCCGCCGGGTCCTCCCCCGACGACCACGACATCAGCTTCGCGGATTACTTTGGTTTCCCGGGCGGATTCTGTAATTGTTTTCATCAATCAAACCTCCTCGAATGAGCGGTGATATTCCGGCGAAATATAACGTGTGCCATTTCCCAGAATATAGGATTCTCAGTCTTGATGTCAACCTGGCATGGAGACAAAAATCACATACTACGGGCTCGCTTTGCATTAGAATTAATAGGAGAAATTCAGAAGGGGAACGGACGATGCCGATATACGAATACGAATGCCGTAAATGCGGTGAGGAGTTTGAATCATTTCGGGGATTATTCGAAAATGATAACAAGGTGGCCTGTCCCGTGTGCGGAGAAAAGGGACCGAGAAGGGTAATGTCCAGAGCTTTTACCAAGAGCGCTGTTAATAAGGGTAACCTTAACTTCCCCACCTGAGGCTCCGGGTGCTAAGAGCCGTGGGCTCATTGTGAACGGTAGAATATGAATATGCAAATGGCAAGAAAGACGGCTTTACTGGATTACACCAAGTGCTATCCTGCCGGGTGTAACGGGGGATTGTGCAAAGCAGTGGAGGTTTGTCCGTCAAAGCTGATAAATCAGGAAGAAAGGGGATTACCCCCGATGATGGAGCCGTATTCCTGCCGTGCCTGTGGTGAATGTGTCAGAGCCTGCCCGTTGGATGCCATCAGGATCGTGAGTATGTAAGGAGTATCGGAGCGGTAAAATGAAGAAAAGGTTTACCATCATACTGATTGTTCTTGTACTGCTGATAGGTATTCCGGCGGTTATCCTGGCGAACAGCGGCGAGGAGGAAGAACCAATTATGAGCGGAAATACAACCATACCTCTGATAGATACGATGAAACCGGCCCTTACCGAGACGGCGACCTTTGCCTTGGGCTGATTCTGGGGTCCCGACTCCCGGTTCGGGAGTCTTGATGGTGTAGTCAGTACGCGTGTCGGTTATGCCGGCGGCGATAAGGATAACCCGACCTACTATAGCCTGGGTAACCACAGCGAGATTATTGAAATCGAGTATGATCCCGCCGTGATTTCCTACAGCGACCTCCTGGAAGTGTTCTGGTACAGTCATAATCCTACCGTGGGGTCGTATTCCGACCAGTACAAATCGATTATCTTTTACCATGATGAAGAACAGAAACGGATGGCTGAAGAATCCCGGGAAAACCGGGAAATAACCCTGGGCAGGACGATTCTGACCGAGATAAGACCGGCCGGCGCTTTTTATCTTGCCGAGGATTATCACCAGAAATATAACCTGAAGGGTCTGTCCAGAGTTGTCGCAGACCTGGAAAAGATTTACCCCAGCGCGGACGATTTCAATAATTCCACGGCGGTAGCCCGGTTAAACGGCTTTGCCGGGGGTTACGGTAACGTTGAGGAACTCGAAGAAGTACTGGATTCGTTCGGGCTTTCCGAGAAGGGCAAAGACGCTATCAGGAAAATAGCTGACCGGGGACTGGCACCGGCTTGCCCCGTAATCACGCCGTCAACATAGTCAGTCTCAAGATTTTCAGGGAATACCGTATACACCGGCATTGGAGTCGAGGAACATCGATATATGAGGCGGGTAAAAGGTCAGGAGTCCGTATACCAGGGCCAGACTCACCATCAAGCCGATAGATACGTAATTCATCCAGCGTGGCAAACGATTCAGAGTCATTATCTTGTAACTTGCCAGCTGCCCCGCTGCTATAGCGACAACGAAGATAATAATATCGGCAGCCAGGCTTTCCCAGCCGGTAAGTTCCGTATAGGTATAAAAAAGCGCCAGTATTACCAGGGGCATTACATAGACGGCGACCGCTCTCGCCGTAAAATAGTTTTCGGTATGGTTTTTCAGGATTTTATAGGTTGCCGCGCTGTATATTACGGCAGGCCAGAAGGTAAGTTTGAGATGTTCGAAGACGCTCTCGTTTACAGCGGCAAAGAAGCCCACCGGAGGCCATTCCCCGGCTAGCTCGAAGAGAAAGTGAAATAATGCCCCCAGCAGCGAAATGGCACCGATGCCGATGAGTTCCCATTTCAGAATAGCGTTAGACATCCTGGTATATCTCCGGGACTAATTCTCATTAATCGTTGAACCGGTCTTCGGTTCCGTCCGGTAGAGTACCGTCTTCCGTCCAGCCGCGTTTCCGGTAGTATAGTGAAAGCAGTCTCTGGAAATACTCCCGGTCGACCACTTTCCCGGCGTTGGGGCCGGTCAGCGCCGGACTGGAATGGACTTTGTAGGGAAGGCTGTCGTCCTTGCGGCTTACCCCGAGTCTGACATTAATCTGCCGTGTCAGGTTATAGACATCGTTGGATAGTTCCAGCAGCTTTTCAAGCGAAATATCATTTCCCGTTACGTATTTGTAGAAGTATTCGTAATGCTTTTCATTGAGCCCCAGCTCTATCCAGGGCAGGCGGCAGACGCCCAGCATATCGAACAGGGGACGCAGTTTCTGGTGGTATATCACGGTATCCACCCTGTCTTCGTCCGACCAGTTTTGTCCTTCTTCCATCTCGCGGGCGATTGTCCAGGCGCGGGTGTGATGCGCGCCGACATCCGAGGTGGCGTAGGCTAAAGCCATCGAGCTTCCGGCGCGGCTGTCGTAAGCCGACTGCTCCAGACCTTTGACCTGGAGAATGATATTATCCATTTCCGGCCATTTTTCGATGATACAGGAAGGACCGTCGGCAATGATATCACCGATGCCTTGGCGGTGGGCTATCTTATCAATCAGTTTAAGGATGTGTTCGTCGTCGCCCCAGGTAATCTCCAGGCCGTCGAGGTCGGCAAGCGATATGATTCCCTTTTCGTATCCCTCGATGACGGCTCCGATAAGGTTTCCGGTTGATATGGTGTCCAGTCCGAGCTCGTCACAGACCTTGTTGCCGGCCAGCACCGCCGCAAAATCATCTATGCCTACGTTGGGACCCAGCATGGCGGCGGACTCATATTCGGGTCCTTCCACCACGGTCCCGGTGTATTTACCGTTTTTCACCAGGCAGATATTGCTGCAGCACATGGAACAGGAAAAACAGGCGCTGTCCCCGATTTTAAAGTCGGAAAGCATGGTATCGCCGTTCACCTGGTCGTGCCTGGTAAATACGCTGTCCTTGAAGTTGTACGCGGGCAGGATGCCGTTTTCGTTGGCGTACTCGATAACGTTCATCAAACCCTGCTGCTGCCAGAGCTTGAAATACTTATGTTCCTTCAGGTATTTAAAGGCTTTATCGGTCTCCGCCTGTAGCGACTGTATGTCATGGACCGGGAGGTCGCGATGGCCCCGGACAACGATAGCTTTGAGGTTTTTCGAGCCCAGGATAGCCCCGAAGCCCGTCCGGCCGGCGTTGCGTCCCCAGTCGGCATTGACGCAGGCGAACTTCACCAGGTTTTCACCGGCGGGTCCGATGGTAGCGATGTGGGCGCTCTGGGTGTCCAGTTGTTCGCGTATCATACCCTCGGCTTCCAGCGAGGTCTTACCCTTAAGTTCGGGGGCGGGAATGATTGAAGCATCACTGTTATCGATCAGCAGGATGGACATTTCCGGGGCTTTGCCGATGATGGTCAGAGCGTCCAGTCCCGCCTGGCGAAGCTCCACTCCAAAGCCGCCGCCGATTGACGAATCGCCGTAAAGGCCGGTCGCCGGCGAGATAGCCACGAATGAGTTCTTTCCGGACGACGGCAGGTAAACGCCGGTCAGCGGTCCCGGCGCGATTACCACGAGGTTCTCTTCACCGAGGGGATTTACCTTGAAGTTATGTTTCCTCAGGTTGTCCCAGACGAACTTGGCGCCGAAGCCGCGCCCGCCGACGTATTTCTCGAGGAAGGCGCTGGAAAGACTGTGATGTTCCACGGTATTCCGGGAAAGGTCGACATGAAGATACTTCTTGAAATAGCCGCTCTTGATACTCACAGTTCTTCCTTCCCGATATCGGCATAATGAATTATCTTCTTTTCACCTTTCTCGTAGAACTCTATTTCTCTCATCTGGGTATAGCTGAGGACGTTGTTCAGTCGCTTGGTCTCGCCCAGGGCGTGTTCGGGTATTAACCTCAAAGCTCCCAGGGGACAGCTATTGACGCATTCCGGTTCACCGCCGCACATATCGCACTTGATGGGAAGGTCGCAGTCCTCGTGGGCGTAGATTGCCCCGAAGGGACAGGCTTCCACGCATTTGAAACAGGAAATGCAGTTCTCGCCGTCCAGTTTGACGACGCCGTCCAGCAGCCGCAGCGAATTTGTGGGGCATACCTGGGCGCAGGCAGGAATCTTACACTGGCTGCAGACGACGGGCATGCGCATTACCGGGTGGGGGTAGGTATTGATGATGCGGATGGCGGCTTTCTTGGGATTGTTGGAACCGAAGTGCTTGATAGCGCAAACGAGTTCGCAGATACGGCAGCCGGAGCACTGCTCGGGGATAACGGTGAGTATTCTCGACATCAGACGTCCTCCTGATGATCCATACTTCCATTATAGCATTTCGAGCGTACCTATCTCCAGCGATTATGTCTGGTGAGATGGGGAATATTGAAAAATATAGAGGCGCAGCGGGAAAAATTCTCACAGCGCCTCTGTTTTTATGCTATTGCTTTTACTCTCTCGCCATGAGATGTTTACGATCAGGCGAGGTCGAAGCGGTCGAGATTCATTACCTTGTCCCAGGCTGCTATAAAATCGTTCAGGAACTTCTCCCTGGAGTCCTCGCATCCGTAGACTTCCGTCAACGCCCGGAGTTGTGAGTTCGAACCGAAGACGAGGTCGACACGCGTACCGGTCCACTTTAGTTCGCCGGTTTCGCGGTCATGCCCCTCGAACATGTCCCCATCTTCCGAGGTCGGTTTCCAGGTCGTTCCCATGTCGAGCAGGTTCACGAAGAAATCGTTCGTGAGAGTCTCCGGCCGCCTGGTGAAGACGCCGTGCCGTGATTGCCCGAAGTTGGCATTCAGGACACGCATCCCCCCGATGAGTACCGTCATCTCCGGGGCGGTCAGCGTCAGTAGCTGCGCCCGGTCGATCAGCAGTTCCTCGGCCGATACCGCGTATCTGGTTTTCATGTAGTTGCGGAACCCGTCGGCCACCGGTTCCAGCACGCCGAACGAGTTCACGTCGGTCTGCTCCTGCGAGGCGTCCGTGCGTCCCGGAGTGAAGGGAACGGTCACATCTTGACCGGCATTCTTCGCCGCTTGCTCGACGGCTGCACATCCACCCAGGACAATCAGGTCGGCGAGCGAGACCTTCTTTCCGACGGACTGTGCGTCGTTGAACTCCTTTTGGATTCCCTCAAGTGTCTTCAGCACGGTATTCAGTTTGGCCGGCTCATTGACTTCCCAGTCCTTCTGCGGTGTCAGGCGGATGCGCGCCCCGTTCGCACCGCCGCGCTTGTCAGAACCGCGGAACGTTGATGCCGATGCCCA
>JASFHJ010000079.1:0-6518 GCA_050123255.1 Dehalococcoidia bacterium | reverse complement strand
TAATATCAGCATGGTAATGTTGGGGGATACCGAGCAGAGAATGAGTCCCAGGGTGTACAGCCCCAAACCGAAACAATAGACCTTCTTTCGCCCGATGGTGTCACCAATCTTGGCGAGTGTCAGCAGCAGTCCCAGCTCCGTTACGGTAAAGGATATTGTCAGCCAGACGACCACCGAAGCATCGGTATTGAATACCTCGGTCAGGCGTGGGAAAGAAATCGTGATGATGCTCATATCCAGGGCTGCCGAAAAATTGGCAATAGATACGGCGATAAGTACCCACCACTTGTAGGAGTTGCCCGGATTGTCTGGCGTTTGAATCATGTTTTTACTTTGTCGATTGGCTTATTGTACACGGAAATGTATCAATCATGTCAATTTGACATGATTCCCGTTTTATCTTATAATAACAAAGAACTTTGCTATACAAAGTAACTTATCAAGAGTGGCGAAACATGGATACTGATGCTGATTTAGAGCCGCTGGTTCGGCGGTCGTATCTAATCTTTTTCCGGGACGGTCTCTGGGACATCTGCCTGGGGCTGTTCGTACTGGGGTGGGGCATCGGGCTGCTCGCCGACATGTATTATTTGGGGGGTACACTTTTTATCGCTCTCTGGTTTCTCGTCCTGGGTATTAAAAAGTGGATTACCTATCCCCGCATCGGCTACGTCAAACTCGGGAAGGGAGAAACGAAGGCAAAAGCCAGGCTCGCCATTTTACTCGGAGTGATAGCCCTGGCTGGTGTAGCCGCCTTTTTGTTTGTTGCTATGGACTCCAGGCCGCAGTGGCTCCGGGACTACATACCTCTATTCTTCAATATCATGCTGGCATTGCCGGTCGGAGCAATCGCCTGGTGGGTAGGAGTGCGGGTTTTTTACCTCTACTCTTTCCTTATATTCGCCGGGGGCGCTGTATACACATGGGCGGATATTGAGTGGTCTCATACTTTCATCGTTGCGGGCGGTCTGATTACCATCATCGGTATCGGTATACTGATAAATTTCCTCAGTCGCTATCACCGGAACACCGAAGGGGGAAACAATGCCACCCCGTGATTCCGACTCTGATCTCAAACCCCTGGTGCGGCGGTCATATGTTATCTTTTTTCAGGATGGTCTGTGGGATATCTTCCTCGGGCTTTTCGTGCTGGGGTGGGGACTGAGTATTTTAACCGATTTAGCATACCTGGCGGGTAGCCTGTTTGTTTGTCTCTACTTAATCGTCTGGTCATTGAAAAGATGGCTGACTTATCCACGGGTAGGATATGCCAGGCTGGGAGTCCGCCAGGAGAAGTTCAGGCAGATAATTAGTATAATACTGGGAATTACCATGGTCGCTGGGGTTATGTTCGCCGTTATTTTCATCGCCGACGACCGGCCGGAGTGGCTGACGGACTATTTCCCGTTACTCTTTAGCGGTATTCTGGCAGCCGTCGTCGGGGTGATAGCCGCCTGGCTGGGGGTTTATCGTTTCCTGGTGCATGCCGCGTTGATATTTATCGCCGGAGCTGTCCACCAGTTTACGGATATAGCCTGGTCGTGTACGTATATCGGCGGGGGCGTGGTGATAGTGGGCGTTGGGGTTATTTACCTGGTGCGGTTCCTGAAGAAGTATCCCAGGATGACCGGGGAGGAGATCGATGTCCGCCCGTAGAACCGGGGAAAAAATCCTGCTGGCGGATGTCGACCGTCTTGTCCATGAGCCGGCCCGCTATCTGATAATGGCGTATCTTTACGTCATCGAAAGCGCCGACGCCCTGTTTCTGCAACGCCAGACCGGCCTTACCTGGGGTAATCTTTCGTCTCACTTAAGCAAGCTGGAGTCCGGCGGCTACGTGCGGATAAAAAAGGAATTTCTGGATAAAAAACCGCATACCATGCTGGAGTTGACCGAAAGCGGGCGTCAGGCATTCAAAGAATACAGGAAAACAATGAAGCAAAAGCTGGAGCAGTTGCCCGGGATTTAAACGTCACCGGGTACCAGCGAGTACATAACTGCGTCGTGCATTCTGTCATTCATCCAGAGCCGGTTTCTCAGTATTCCCTCGCGATATGCTCCGACCTTTTCCGCCACCCGCAGACTGCGCTGGTTGCCGGTAGCCACGAGAATCTCGATGCGGCGTAATCGTAGCGTCTGGAATCCCCACTTTGCCAGGAGTATCGTTGCGGCGGTAGCTACACCCTGCTGGCACCGGCTCGTTCTCACCCAGTACCCGAGATTGGCCCGGTGATTTTCCATTTCGATGTTGTTCAAACCGCACATACCGATAAAGGAGCCGTCTCTGGGGTCGACAATCTTGAAATTAAACTCCCTATTTTTCCTCCAGCCCTTAGGGCATCGCTTGAGGAAATCCCGGCTTTCCTTGATGGAGTAGTTACTATGAGCAAAAGGCAGCCAGGGTGACATTTCAGTCAGGGATTCCCGGGTTGCCTGGTACAAATCCCCGGCATCCTTCATCGCCGGCGGAATCAGGCTGATAACGCCGTCGGTAAGCAACGTGTTTCTATAGTTCCTGATGGCTGTCCTCCCGGTGGGTGAATATATATATGATATGGGGAGTAAGTATGACTGTCAATATACGTTTGGTACTATCCCGGCAATAAGGTAAAACGGGGCTTGAATTTGCGGGGTATTTAGTGCTAAAGTTTATACGGTGTGACACACGCTTTCAATAGAGATAAAAACAGGAGGTAGCTATCTCACGGATACAGTCCGGAGGTAGCTTTTTCATTAGCCATGACCGATAAAATTTATCTGACGATTGACGGTACTGATGTTGAAGCCGAAAAAGGCATGACGGTACTGGAGGCGGCCCAGAGCGCCGGAATATATATTCCCACCCTTTGTTACCATCCGGATTTAATGCCGTACGGCGGCTGTAGACTCTGCGTGGTGGAAATAGAGAAAATGCGGGGATATCCGACCTCCTGTACCACGCCGGCCACCGAGGGAATGATGGTCACCACCAATTCTCCCGAGCTGCAGGAGTTGAGGAGAAGTTTCCTGCAGTTAATCCTCACCGAACACCCCAACGCCTGTCTTACCTGTCACCGGAGGGAACGTTGTAAACCGTATGATATCTGCCTGCGTCATGTATCCGTTACCGAAAGGTGTGTCAGCTGCCCCAAGAATAAACAGTGCGAACTGCAGTATATGGTCGACTACATAGGCATCGATGAGATGGCATTGCCGTACAAATACAAAGACCTGCCGGTAGATTTCAGCCGGGAACCGCTGATACAGCGGGACTACAACCTCTGTATTCTCTGCGGACGCTGCATCCAGGCATGCAGTGATGCCCGCGGCATCGGGGCGGTGAGTTTCGTTAACCGGGGAATCGATACCGTGGTCGGTACGGCTCACGACAGGCCCCTCCAGGATTCGGGGTGCCGGTTCTGCGGAGCCTGCATCGAGGTCTGCCCGACCGGCGCGCTTATGGATGAAGGCGCCCGGTATAAACCGGAGCATACCCACGAAGAGGTGTCGGTGCCGTGCAAATACGCCTGCCCGGCGGGAATAAACGTGCCGCTTTACGTTTACCTCATCGGCGAAGGCAAATACCAGGACGCCCTGGCAATAATCCGCGAGAAGGTACCCTTCCCGGGTGCGCTGGGCAGAGTATGTATACATCCCTGTGAAGAAGCCTGCCGTCGCAGCGCCCTGAACGAACCGATTTCCATCAGGTTTATGAAGAGATTTGTCGCCGACCGGGACAACGGCGACTGGAAGAATAATTCCCGCAAATTACCGTCCACCGGAAAGAAAGTGGCTATCGTCGGCTCCGGTCCGGCGGGACTGACGGCGGGGTATTATCTGGCGAAAGCCGGTCACGCCGTCACTGTTTTCGAGCAGTTCTCCAAGCCCGGAGGCATGATGCGGGTGGGCATTCCTGACTATCGATTGCCGCCGGAGGTGCTCGACGGCGAGATTGAAGAGATAACCAGAGCTGGTGTTGACATAAAACTGAACTCAAGAATTGAATCCACCGATGAGCTTTTCAAGCAGGGCTACGACGCCCTGTTCCTGGGGCCGGGTTCCCACGTCGGGATGCCCCTCGGTGTCGAAGGCGATGACCTGCCGGGAGTTTATGACGGCGCGTCTTTCCTCAGGGATGTTAACCTGGGTAAAAAGGTGAAAGTAGGCAAGAAGGTTGCCGTAATCGGCGGCGGTAACGTGGCCATCGACGGCGCCAGGGTCGCCCTGCGTCTCGGTGCGAAAGAAGTAACCATTATTTACCGCCGTACCCGTGCCGAAATGCCGGCCAGCCCGGAAGAAGTGGAGGCCGCCCTGGAGGAAAAAATCAAGATTGAATACCTGACCGGTCACCTCAAGGTCGTTAAGAATAACGGCCGGCTGACCATGACCTGCAATCGTATGGAACTCGGTGAACCCGATTCCAGCGGCCGGCGTCGCCCGGTGCCGATTAAAGGCAGCGAGTTCGACGCCGAGTACGACGTGATAATCGGCGCCATCGGTCAGCGCACGGAAAAGGTAGAGGGCTATGGAGTCAAGACCGGCTGGGGCAACACCATCACCGCCGATGATTCAATGGCAACGAGCAAACCGAAGGTCTGGGCCGGCGGAGACGCGGTCACGGGACCTGATTCGGTTATCCGCGCCATAGCCGCCGGACGTATCGCCGCCGGTTCAATCGATAAATACCTGGGCGGCGACGGCGTTATCGAAGAGAGACTTACCGGAGAACGGGAAATAAGCATGTGTGCCGGTATAACCGCCGAAGGCTTCGCCGGAATGAAACGCGTCGAGATGCCCTTCCTTCCCGCAAATAAAGTAACCGGTAGCTTTATTGAAGTTGAAACCGGATTGCCGGAAGACGGCACGGTTGCCGAGGGCAAACGATGTTTGCAGTGCGGCGTCCGGATGCAAATCTCCCCCGCCCCCATCCCCCCGACGGCGCGAAAAGATAAGATTAAATCAGAAGCATAGAAAAAACCGACCGAACTACTCGCCAGCGGTTCCGAACGTGGAGTTGCTGGCGAATCTATTAGCAGGAGGATTCTCACGCCGAATAGTACTCCCGGTTCGTCCGTCAATAAAAACATCATACTGGTAATGGCTACGGTTAGCTCGTTTATCATGCCGTTCCTGGTGGCTGCAGTGAACGTGGCGCTGCCCACCATGGCGCGTGACTTGAATATGGAAGCGGTGGTGATGAGCTGGGTGGGTACCGTTTATTTTCTGGCGATAGCCATCATCCAGGTGCCCTGCGGCCGGCTGGCGGATATCTTCGGGCGTCGCAAGATGTTAATCATCGGCCTGGGCCTGACGGTTATTGCCTCCTTCATGGCGGCTTTTGCCAACTCGGTTCCCATGCTGATTATCAGCCGGGCGATACAGGGAGTCGGTGCCGGGATGTCCTTTAACAACATTATCGCCATACTTACTACTATTATCCCCTCGGAGGAGAGGGGACGCGCCCTGGGGATAAGTATGGCGGGGACTTACCTGGGGCTTTCGCTGGGGCCGTTTATCGGCGGTGTGCTGACCCGGCATTTCGGCTGGCAGAGCATCTTTTATATCAGCGGTATCATGTGTGCGATACTGATGGGACTGGTGTTCCGGGTGCTGAGGAGGGAATGGACTGAAGCCCGCGGTGAAAAATTTGACCTGGTTGGCGCCATAGCATTCGGTATTTCCATAGCGGTATTCATGTACGGTTTTTCGATAGTGAATACCATTATAGGGATTATCCTGGTAGCGGTGGGAATAATCGGGTTTATCTTTTTCGTGTGGTGGGAGAACCGCGTGGAACACCCCGTATTCAACCTGCAAATATTCAGGAAAAACCGCGTGTTCGTCTTTTCTAGCCTGGCCGCCTTGATTACTTACTGTTCCACGTTTGCGATTACTTTTCTGCTCAGCCTGTACCTCCAGTACGTCAAGGATTTCCGGCCGGACGAAGCCGGGATGGTGCTGATTTCTGCTTCGGTGCTGATGGCGATTTTTACGCCTGTTTCCGGCAGGATTTCCGACAGGATTGAACCGAGGCTGGTATCTTCGGTGGGACTGTTATTGAACTGCGTATCGTTGATACTGCTGATATTCGTCGGCAGCGGCACCGCGTTATGGTATGTTATCCTGGCGCTGGTAATATACGGCATCGGCATCGGGCTTTTCTCATCGCCCAACTCCAACGCCATTATGGGGTCGGTGGAAAAGCGGATACTGGGAGTAGCTTCGGGGACGCTGGGCACGACGCGTACGGCCGGAATGATGCTGAGCATGGGTATAATGATGGTACTGTTTTCTGTCTACGTGGGTCAATCGGAAATCACCCGCGAATTATACCCGGAGTTCCTGGACAGTATGCGGGTGGGGTTCATTATATTTTCGGTAATAGGCGCTTTGGGACTGATTATCCAGATGGCGGCCAGGAACGTGTCACATCAAAAATCATCCTGAGTTTTTTCGCCGGTTTTCGCTGAAAAAACAACGTTTTTACATGCGTTCACGCCCGATACGTGTTAAAATGGCTTAACTACGCTACCTTTTTC